>CAYGTD010000142.1:4468-9148 GCA_964352725.1 uncultured Roseivirgaceae bacterium | reverse complement strand
CAAGGTCTGTGGCACACAGACCTATATATGTTTCGGTCTGTGAGTCACAGACCGAGGAATTGAATTTTATGCAGACTCTATAGAGCAATGATGGTCTATGATTATACACTTAGCCCTTAGCTCAGTGCTCAATAAGTGAAATAATATTTCCTCCAGGATCTTTGAACCAGGCTATGTGCGATCCTTGGTCGTCGCAGGAAATTCCTTGATCATCTGTCTTGATAGGCGCTTCGTATTGAAGAAAAGCCACTCCCCTACGTGTCAATTCATCTACATGTTGCTTTATATCTACTATTTGAAAATTAAGCACTGTGTAGGTAGCCGGCACATGGGTGTCCTTATGGTAAATGATAAAATAATTTCCAGTATGAAAATGAACGTGCAAAAATTTGTCATTTACTTGGGAAACTTCTAGATCTAACACATTTTGATAGAAATGATAACTTTCCGATAGCAGATTAGTTGAAAAACTGAAGAATGGTATAGCACTATTAAACATCCTACTAAGTTGGTAAAACTATCAGTAATAGGCACTCGTAATTGTACAGACATAACTTTGATAAACAAAGAACTTGCTAAAGAGCAACCTGATGTGATGGTAGTCGGTGGCAAAATGGGTCCAGACCAGATTGCAGAAGAGTTCGCCATTGACCATGAGATTAGCCTTCAAGTAATCCTTCCAGATTATACGCTTCATGGAAAATCCGCCAATTATATGCGCAACTTGGAAATGATTAACCAATCAACTAGAATCTTGATATTTTGGGATCAAAGTTCTAGGAGTCCATTCAATTACCTACCGTATCTCAAAGCAGACAATAAATCATTTAGAACCATCCTCTTTTGAAAACAAAAACTTGCCCCATCTGTAAAAAAGAAGATAAGGTGATGTACCGAATCCAAGTAAAAAAAGGAAAGCAATGGATTTTTGTATGTCCAAAGTGCCTACCTGATTGCCAAAAAGCCACATTTTACCGATATGGAGGTACATGGAAAGGAGACCGACACTAAGGGTTACCCTCCTTTAATCCAAAGATGTATCAGCAGTATAATTATGAGAATACTATCTGTCTTTGATTAACTCCAACTTAGTAAATTCAGATCCCTTGTAAAGAATAACAATTTCCAAAACTGTTACTGGCACCAATAAAGCTAGAGCTATAGGAGCAAAAAAGACAAGCACAAAACAACTTCCTAAGATGATTTCGGTGATACCTACATATTTCGAAAGTATTCCAAAACTATCTTGTAACCTTAGTAAGGCAATGCCGAAGAATATACTTGCAAATCCAACGATAAATGATTGACTAACAGTTAGAACCACTTTTAAGTCTTCATTTTCAATAAAGATAATCTTGACAATGTCAGAAAAAACTAAGCCAGCCATAACCCCTATCATCACATAAGAGGATATTCTAAGGAGAGAACTTTCAAAAACCTTGGACAATACAATATAGCCCCTCATGAATAGACTCAATGAGACTAGCACCCAGAATTTAATTAAGATATAAGAAGCTGTAAATGTACTTTCTACTTGACTTTCAATAAGAATCAGGTATTCTAAACCATTCTCAATAATTAGAATCAATAAATAAAAAATACCCGATATCCAGGCCATTTGTATAGCAGAATATAGAGTATCATTGGTAAAATCTCCTATCATGAAAAAGTCATTAACCTTATTTTTTGAATGGCCTTTTATTTGATAATTCTCTAAACTTTGACGGTCAACTCCCAAAGTAGTTAGTAATAAGTCAACAGTGGAATTTCGAGGCATTACTCCACCGGACTCAATCCTTTGAATGGTACGCAAACCCAGAGAACTTTTTATTGCAAGTTCTTCCTGAGTAAGATTTAAACTTTTTCTTAATTGAACAATTTTTTTACCTAGCTCAGGTTGATACATTTTGTCAAGCTATTTGGATCGAGTAACATTTTAATTGGTAAGTAATCTAGTTTAGATGTTTTCGTTTTGTACGTAATACACTTCTTCTCCAATTGTAAAATAGCAGGAGAGAAAAAATAATGAATACACCAATGGCAAACCAAATCAATGCAATCTCAAAAAGTGATATAAATAATAAAGAATCTACGTTTCCTGTTTTCCAGAAAACCCACTCACTTCCAATCTCAGTAGCCAATAGTGGATGCCCCATTTCAAGAATGATAATGCCGTCCCCAGTGGTTGGATTTAATCTAACTGCCGTATTTATTGCAGGTTCGTTTTTCCCATCATGACCTATTATATAATCATTTTGATTATTGCTAGCATATAGCATTGTACCTAGTCCCCAAATAGCTGCTCCCATTTCATAAGCATGAGGTTCTCTCATTTTGTCAATCATGTTTTCATTTAACACCCCTCTACCCTTAGGTTCATTATTAATTCCTTTGAAATGCGCTTGAACAAAAAGTTCCAAGTCATTAAGAGATGTATACAAACTAGTTGCAGCCAAAGAGGTATATCTATAATGTGTTGAAATTGAAACATCTTCATTATAGAATGTAGCAAGATTTGAGTGTATTACATCATCCCAAACAAACGTTGAATTCGTCATTCCCAAAGGCTGAAATATAGTTTCAGTCATGTAATCTTGAAAAGATTTCCCGCTGACTTCTTCTATAAGTAACTGAAGTAAAGTGTACCCCCCTCCAGAGTATATCCATTTTGAACCTGGCTTTACACCTACTTTTACTTCACCATTAGCTCTGGGTGAAGCATCAGATGCGCGAGTAAGAGACTCTTCAAGACTTTGGATGGGCGTTCCTGGGGGAAACCCTGAGTATCCTAACCCATCAGTCAATCCTGCAGTATGACTTAGTAAGAGTCTAATAGTTACATCATCATTATTAAATTCACCCTTAGGTAAGTTCCACCTCGTCAGATAATCAGAAACAGGCCTGTCTAAGTTAAGCTTACCATGCTCTACCAAAGACATAACTCCCCAAGCAGTTACCCATTTACTTAAAGAAGCTACTTGAAAGGCTGTATTTCTATTCACCGATTTATCAATCGAAAACAAATATTCATCATGAACAACCCCATCTTCCATAAGTGCCATTACTAGACTTCCTAATTGAGCGCTTTGTATCTCATTTTTTGCTTCATAAAAAAATCTGTCGGGGTTATCTGATCTACTTAGAGACTGATGCCACCACCCATCTAACGTTCCAAAGAATACAATGAATGCCCATAAAAATATTAAGCATAATGCCAATAAAGCAGTTTTAAGTAATTTTTGCATGTAATTTTTTATGCAATTTTACCCTTGTCCCTAAAGAGTTTAAAATAAATAGAACGTCACTTTTACGTCATTTACCTGCTGATGTTGTTTATCTATCATAAAGCATCATAACTGCATATATATCTGTGTGATTAGATGGTGTTTAAATCTGCTTGAAAATTAAGGAGTCGCCTTCGTTCCAATTGAATGATAGCCAATTCTTATTACTCATTCAAAAGCTTAAATTGTTTTAATTTAACAGAGTTAAAATCTGAACTTATAAATCAAACCCCATTCTAATGAAAAAAGTCTACACACTCGTCCTCCTCTCATTTTTCATTCTTAGTCTATCCGCTCAAAAATTTGACAAGACCATTGACAAACTGGCTAAGCAAAACGAGAAGGAAGCGATCGAGCTAAGGCATTGGTTTCATGAAAATGCCGAACTAAGTAATAGAGAGTTTAAAACGGCAGAACGTATTACGGCAGAACTTAAAAAGATGGGTTATGAACCACAAACAGGAATTGCTAAAACAGGTGTAGTTGCTATACTGAAAGGTGGAAAACCTGGTCCCGTTGTGGCGCTTAGAGCAGACATAGATGGACTCCCTGTAAAGGAACGAGTGGATCTAGAGTGGGCTTCTACTCAAATGGGTGAATACAACGGCGCTGAGGTGCCAGTAATGCATGCTTGTGGGCATGATACACATATAGGGATTCTTTTAGGAGTTGCTAAAATGATGTATGAAATCAGAGATCAAGTTCCTGGTACAATTAAGTTCATTTTCCAACCAGCTGAGGAAGGAGCTCCTGCGGGTGAAGAAGGTGGAGCAAAATTGATGGTGAAAGAAGGGGTTTTGAAGAATCCCGACGTGGATGCCATTTTTGGATTACACATCAACTCAGGAACACAAGTGGGAGAAATTAACGTGCGTCCAAGAGGCTTGATGGCTGCCGTCAATTCATTTAGAATAGACATTATAGGAAAGCAAGCTCATGGCTCTACTCCTTGGGCTAGTGTAGATCCTATTGTTACAGCAGCACAAATGATCAACTCCATTCAGACTATTGTGAGCAGAAGTTCCAAATTGACAGATGCTGCAGCAGTGGTTACCATTGGAAGTATTCATGGCGGTGTGCGTTCCAACATCATTCCTGAAGACTTATACATGCTTGGCACCATAAGAACACTGGATGCTGATATGAAAGCAGTGGTACATAAGCGGTTAAGAGAAATTGTACAGAACATCGCGGAAGCCAATAATGCAGAAGCTGTTCTGGATATTGACGAAGGCTACCCAATCACTTACAATGAGCCTGTATTATATGAGCAAATGCTTCCTTCCCTTGAACGAGTAGCAGATAAGGTAAACATCATCCCTGCTATCACTGGAGCAGAAGATTTCTCCTTCTTTCAGGAAGAGGTGCCCGGTCTTTACTTCTTTGTAGGTGGATG
>CAYGTD010000142.1:0-4458 GCA_964352725.1 uncultured Roseivirgaceae bacterium | reverse complement strand
TGGAGCGGATACCACCCCCGGAGCCACGTCGAGACCAAGCTGCACTGTATGAAAAGATGCTTCCGTCTCTTCAGCGAGTGGCAGATAAGGTGAATATCATTCCAGCCATTACAGGTGCGGAAGACTTCTCTTTCTTTCAAGAACAAGTACCGGGTCTTTACTTCTTTGTAGGTGGATGTCCTGCTGGATCTGATCCGAAAGAAGCTCCTTCGCATCACACGCCAGATTTCTATGTAGATGATTCTGGAATGCTATTAGGTATGAAAGCATTGGCAACACTTACGCTGGATTACATGAGTAAGAAATAATTGATAATCAATTGAATTAATATTTCGATAAACTCAATATGACATCTGAATTGTCATTTAGGTCATGTTGAGGCTCTCGAAACATATGATTTTATAAAGAAAAGCGAATCAAAATTCAATTGATTATCATTTTTGTCAAATCCTTAACCCAAACTCTCGTTATTGAGTGAAATTAGAACCTGCAACAAGTTCAGGTTGACCTATCAAATAACTTTGCCCATTTTTGGGTTATTCTGAACTTGTTTCGGCATCTTTTTGATATAACCATCGAAAGTAGAATACCTTTGCAGACAATTAAACGCAACCAAAAAGCTTGAAGAAACTCTTAATCGTTTTAGCCATTTTACTTCTCTGTGGAGTAGGATACTTTACCTATGACAAATGGGTGAAAGATGCTAATTTGACTTCTTGGTGCTTTGTACCTGAAGGTGCCACGGCAGTTTTAGAGACTGAAATACTCAAAGATTATCAAACGCTAGAAGAGTATCAAATTTGGAAAACGCTGCAAAGAGCTGACGGATTTACCAATCTAAATGATGGCATTGCATTTTTAGATTCCATTAATGGTGAAGGTGGCTTTAGTGCGATCTTTAAAAACGCACCAGCACTGATATCACTTCACAAAATCTCCAGTTCAGATTTTGATTTTCTATATGTACTGGATATTCAGAATTTATCTCAAAACACATTCATCAGTGCCACAATTGGTCAGCTAAAGCGAAAAGGCTACCGTTTTAAAACAAGAAACTATAATGGTTTTAAGATCAGTGAGGTAGGTAAAAATGATAACATTTTCACTTTCATTTTCTATAAAAACTATTTTTTAGCCAGCTTCACTCCATACCTAGTAGAGGACGCCATACGCACGATCAGCGATGATGAGACACTCTCTTTTAAGGAGAAGTTTAAGGACATTCAGCCAGCATCAAATGATGGTCTCACCTCTATCTATGTCAACTATAGTCAGGCAACCAATCTTTTAAAAGCCTTCTCTAATAGTGCTTCTTCGTTTCCTTTAAATGCTGGTACCTATCAGCTTTCATTAGACTCAAGTTACTTTGGTGCATCTGGTTTTTCTTATACAAAAGATGGATGGCTATCTACTCATACGGAGCAGCCTAGTACATTTGATATGGCTGAAATCATCCCTTCTAACACTGCATTTCTACAACACATCACCTCTTCCAATTTTTCTAACTGGAAGGACAAACAAATGGAATACATCAAGAATAAGGATGTAAAAACCTATAATCATCAAGATTCATTAAAAAAAGCATTCGATTTTAGTGCCGATCAGGTACTCGATTTAGTAGATAGTGAAATTGGTTTGGTGACATTGGAGTCCTCAAGGACTTCCGAAATGCAAAAATTGTTCATTTTAGAGGTGAAAGACATCAAAGAGTCTCTTGATTTTTTTGGTCAAGTGACAGAACGGATTGCTTATTCAAGAGGAGATTCCGTGTACTCCGAATCGTATAGCGATAATGAAATTCGATTTCTACCTATTCAAGAATTTCCAATGACTGTATTGGGCGAGATGGGTCAAGGATTTCCGCAATGTTTTTATATGAGTTACCGGAACTATTTGATCTTTTCCAATGACCTAAATGAATTAAAAAATCTTGTATCGTCTATTCAAGAAGAAGATACTTGGGGTAAATCACTAAATGTTAATCGATTTTTGGCTAGAACAAATAATGCTGCTAATGTCAATTTCATCGTGAACATTCCAAGAGCATGGTCTCTTATAGTTCCTGAGATTAAAATTGAATGGAGTGAGCATTTCAAAGTAAATACCAACATCTACAAATCCATCGAGTTTGCAGCATTTCAATTTAGCTACATTGATGGACGCTATTTCACCAATTTCACCTTTACTCAGCCTGAGAAACGTTCCGCTACCATTCCGAAAACAAATGCTGAAAATGGAGTTCGTTTTGCTGCCAACATTATCACCAAGCCATTTCTGGTAAAGACTCACTCCTATTTACCGTATGACATGATACTGCAAGACAGTACGAATACGATCTATTATTTGGATAAGGATCAGAATGCACAATGGACTAAGAAATTGAATGAAGTAATCATTGGAGATATTTTTCCGATTGATTTTTATAAAAACGGAAAACTTCAATATGCTTTCGCAACATCAAAGCAGATTCACATTATTGATAAAACGGGTACATATATTCCAGACTTCCCAAAATCGCTACCAAATAAAGCTACCATAAATCACTTCAATGTGATAGACTATGATCTAAGTAGAAACTATCGTTTGGGAATCACCGATACTGATGGAAACATCTATCTCGCTAACAAAGAGTTAAAAATCTTAGAAGGCTGGAATCCTAATAAATTTAAAAGAAGGGCATTGCAGCCTATTCAGCATGCTCGTTTGGGTAGAAATGACGTTATGATATCTGTTCAAGAAAATGGTGTCATCAATGTGTTGAACCGTAGAGGTGATAGAATAGATGGTTTTCCATTTGATATGAAGCAATCGGTTGATAAAAATTATTTCTTAAAATCCTCCAACACATTGAGTAGCTCGTCTATCACTATTATTTCTACTTCAGGTGAGCTTGTAGAGATAAGTCTAGAAGGAAATACGATTAGAAGAGAACAGCTTATAAAAACGACTCAGAATGCTTCTTTTCAGCTCATACCAGATAGAGGAAACGATTCATTTGTGATTGTAAGGAAAGAAGGTAATAGCTATGAAGTACTAGATGATACAGGCAATCTATTGTTCAAGAAAGACTACTTATCTCCTGATCCTATTTTAATCCAGTACTATCAATTTGGAGGTGGTAAAGATTTAATCATTTTCACCGACACTGCTAATAAGGGTTTATATATCTATGACAAGTCTGGAAATTTAGTTACTGGAAATCCAATTAACTCGGCTTATGAAGTAAGCCTCATTTATTCATCTGCCAAAAAAGAACTCCAAGTCTACACCACTTGGAGTGCTAACTTGGAGCTCTATACATTTAGTTATTAAGTAATTAGAGACTTAGAATGTTAATGGAGGGTTTATAAAACACCTTCTTATTCTTTGCGATCAAAAAGGTATTCAACAGAATGATTGTAATATTGAACCCATAGATAAAAACAGTCACAAATAGAAAAACATTTGCTGGCCACAAGGCAATACCAGCATATAGTGTTGGAGCGGAAAAGATAAAGAATACAATAGACCAAGTAATTTGAAAGTTTAGAATAGACTTCCCATTATAATCTACTTTATTGATTTTATCCTTTTGCAAAATCCAGATAGCCATTGGAATTAAGACACCTAGCAGCGGAAAAATCAAAAAAGTCAATTGAGATAAATTCAGCATAGATATTAGACTTTTATCTTCCTTGATTGTCCAATCAACCAACTCATCTGGTGAAGTACCAAGTGCTCGTGATAGTTTCTGAAGTGAATCACCTCTTGGTACAGTATCGCCTTTCTCTATTCGCTGAATTGTTCTCAAGTTCAACCCTGTCAATTGGGCTAATTGCTCTTGGGAAATTCCTTTCTTTAGTCTAGACTCATTTATTCTACTTGCAAATTGATTCATGATTTTTTTAAGTTTTGACAAACCTACTAACAGCCCTGAATGTATACTATGGCATTTTTATGACAAGTTTACGGCATTCATGTCCTTGCAGTAATCATATAGTATTTTCTTTGAAAATTAAACCTGAACAGTCTTCCATTTTCCTTTTTTGAAAAGCCATATAGCCACGATTGCATATAGACTATGACAAAATGCAATGCAAAAGAATACCCCTTCTGGTCCCCATTCCAACTCAATAGAAAGCAACCAGGCCATTGGTAATTGGATAACCCAGAAAACAATCAAATTAATGTACAAAGGAGTCTTGGTATCACCAGCTCCATTGAATGATTGGCCTATTACCATCCCATAAGCGAAGAAAATGTAGCCAAAGCATATAATTCTCAAGGCATCAATGGCGGTCTGTTGCACCACGCCTGATTGATTAAATATGGATAGTATTTCATCAGCAAAAATGCCAAAGACAATCGAGATCAATACCAAAAAAACCGTGTTCCATTTAGCCGTTCGCCAAACGGATATTTCAGCCCGGTCTGGTTTGCCAGCCCCTAAATTTTGTCCCACCAAAGTGGCTGCAGCAT
>CAYGTD010000141.1:5131-9206 GCA_964352725.1 uncultured Roseivirgaceae bacterium | reverse complement strand
TTTGATAGTCTTCTGGAAAATCTACATCCAATAAGATGCTTACTTCTCCATGCAACCCATGAGTTTTGATCACTGCTCCCAGCTGGTAGCAATCATCCTTTCTCATTGATTAACCTTCTTTTTTATCTTCTGCTTTAGGAGCATCTTCAGCTTTTGCCTCCTCTTTCGGAGCTTCCGCTTTAGGTTCTTCTTTTGCAGGTGCTTCTTCTTTCTTCTCTTCGGCAGCAGGAGCTTCTTCAGCTTTCGCGTCTTGCTTCGGTGCTTCTTCAGTTTTAGCTTCCGCTTTTACTTCTTCCTTAGGTGCTTCTTCTGTTTTAGTTTCAGTCTGAGCTTCTTCTACTCCTGCTACATCTTCTTCTAAAGCCTCATCAACAGGAGCTTCTCCACCTTCTTTGATTTCTTCAACCAAAGCAGCTGTAGCTTCCTCTGCTCTTTTCTTTAATGCCTCAGCTCTTGCTTCTTTCACTTTAGTTTCCGCATCAAACGCAGCTTTTTTCTTATCTGCTTTAGATTTAGTCAGTGAGTCAACCTTACCTTGGATTTTGTCCTCTTTAGCTTTCATCCAAGCTTCCAATTTCTTATCCGCTTCTTCTTGAGTAATCGCTCCTTTATTCACACCTCCTTGAAGATGCTTTCTCATCATGACTCCTCTGTAAGCCAACATTGCTCGCACGGTATCCGTAGGCTGAGCACCCTTCATCACCCAATCAAACGCCTTATCCGAATCCAAATTAATGGTTGCTGGATCAGTGTTTGGATTGTAAGTCCCCAATTTTTCGATAAAGCGACCATCTCGTGGTGCTCTTGCATCGGCCACTACTACATCGTACATGGCGTTTTTTTTGCGTCCTCGACGCGCTAGTCTAATTTTTACTGACATAATTGTTTTTGTGTATGGATCTCGTCCATCAAAAGTTTAAAAATGGAGCGCAAATGTAGGATATTTTTTCGTCTCTTAGAAGATTAGCGTAGAATGATTTAAAGCGAATCCGATTTACTTCGAGCAAAATTGATCCTGCCATCCGTTATATCTTCTTTTTCCCACGCAAAGCTACCTCTATGAAAGAAGGATGCCACTACTGTCAGGGCTATTTGAACACAATTGTCTGTCACAAAAACAATCATTTAGTATTTGCCTATTTTTAAACCATGTTTTTAAGAAAGCTATTCTCTGCTGAAAATAAATTGACTTGGGTTCTTGTAGACCTATGCATCGTCATCATTGGAGTGTATGGCGCATTTCTCATTCAGAATTATGCGGAAAATGAAAAGAATAACTTAGAAAGAGATCGCGTGCTCACTGCACTGAAATTTGAAATCGAACTTTTCAGATTCTCTATGACAGAAATTTCTATTGGGATGAATGGGTATAGTAATCAACTAAAGAACAAACAAAACAAAGGTGAGTATGCTGATTTTTCTGACTATCGGTTTATTGAGCCTCAATACTCCTATCAAATCATAGAGTATTCTACCAATAATCAAAACATAGAAATCATTGATTTTGAGCTTTACAATGTGTTACAGAAACTTTTTTCTGAAATAAAAAAGATGGAGCACGTTGAGCGGCTACTTACAGAAACAGCCAGAAGGTATCGTACACTTCCATCGAATATTAACAAATTAGAAAACTCATATAAGCTTGCTTGGACTGAGAATTATGACAATTTCAAAAGATTTGTCATACTAATTAATGACAGAGGTCAAATTGCAGCAAGAATTGCAGAAGCTTCTTCAAACGCTCTTCCTCTCGTTAATAATCGACTTGGTCTTGAGAAGACCAAACAAATAGAAACAGAAATTTTGATTTCAAATATTGACCGAGTAAGCAATGAACAAGAAGCAGTTTATTTAGTCAAGCAATACTTTCCAAATTTTACTGAAAAAGAAGTTATTGAAATTTACAGAAAGTACAGCAAGCCTACTCAGACAAAATCCGATACAGTTCCAAATTGAGATAATTATGATGACCTGAAATCGTTCGTTTTTCTAAAATAGAAAGCTCACAAAGGTGGTTTAGGCAATTTCTGACAGTTCCTTCCACATATATTTTTGCGTCTGTTAGATGGCTCACTTTTGTCAAGGGCTGAGTGAAAACCACTTGAACCAATTGCTCTGGTTTGCGAATTTTTGTTTCCTCCTCAATCGCTTTCATAAATCCCTCTTAAGGCCAACAAATTAGTAAACATTAATTTTTCTATTATTGAATGTTTACTAATAAAATAAGCATCAAAAGTGATCAATCAAACAGTGATGGATCTGCAACTTTTCTAAGTTTCACTAGGAATTATACTGTACGGTCTATTCTTGTAAATAAAACAGATAGGGCTATTTGGAAGTAATTCTCTCTAAAAGTCTTTTTAAAACATCCGATTGCCTTTGTATCTTAGCGAACCCAAAAATTCAACATGCCAAAAACAGCAACAACCCTAAAAAAAAGTACTACATCAGCTATTGACTGGAAAGAGATTGCGCGAAAGATGCTCATCTCGCGAGCAATGGATGATCTGGAAGAAAATGTGCTCGTTCCTGAGAAAAAGGTATTGTATCAATTTTCCGCCAGAGGCCATGAACTTGGACAGTTGATTTTGGCTCATCTATTGGATAAGCCCAAAGATTCTGCTAGCGCTTATTATCGTTCTAGACCCTTAATGATTGGGTTGGGCCTATCTGTAGAAGATGCGCTTTCTGCGCCATTAACTCGATCAGGTGGATACAGTGATGGTCGTGACATTGGGGTAGTTTGTAATATGCCAGCATCAGAGAGAGGGTGTGTCGTACTGCCCATGGCAGGTGATGTAGGCGCGCAGTATACGCCAGCAGTCGGTTGGGCACAGAGTATCGATTACTATACTGACGAACTAAAAGACAAAAAATATAAAGGCTCAATGGCCGCCATTTTGGGTGGTGATGCTTCAGTGGCGACTAATGGGTTTTGGTCCGCACTGACTATTGCTACTACTCAAAAGCTACCCGTGCTTTTCTACATAGAAGACAATGGATATGGCATCTCAGTGACGAGTGAATACCAAACGCCAGGAAAAAACATTGCCGAGAATTTAGCTTCTTTTAAGAATCTCGAGATCTGGGATGGAAGTGGAACTAATCCAGAAGAAGCATACGATTTATTGAAAGCAGGGACTGATCATGTTCGTGCTAGAAAGGGACCTGCTTTGGTACGACTAACCGTTCCTAGACTGAATGGGCACTCTTACCAGGACAATCAGGCCTATAAGCCAGAGAAGCTCGTCAAGTCAGAGATCAAAAATGATCCATTGACTGCTATTAAAAAGCATTTGATGGCGGATGGACTTTCTGAGAAGGGCTGGGAATCGATGGTGAAAGAGGCGAAAGAAGAAGTGGCAAAAGCGGCGGAAGCAGCTATGAACCGACCTTCTCCAGATGTGACCAAGACGAAGAAGTTTGTGTTTTCCGAACCTGATGAAATTCAAGAAATTGGTGGACTGAGACATGCGAAGCATATATTCCCTAAAAGCAGTGAAGAAGCTAAGCCGGACAAGAAACGAATCAACATAGGTGAGGCGATCAATAAAACTCTGGACTATGAGCTAGCCACCAACAAGAAAGTAGTGGTGTTTGGTGAAGATGTGGGAATGAAAGGCGGAGTACATGCTGTAACCATGGATTTGCAGAAAAAACATGGTGAAGCGCGTGTATTTGATACTAGTCTTTCAGAAGAAGGAATTATTGGTAGAGCCGTGGGTATGGCGTATGCAGGACTGATGCCTGTAGCGGAAATTCAGTTTAGAAAATACGCGGATCCAGCCATGGAGCAGCTGAACAATTGTGGGACCACTCGCTGGAGAACAGCCAACCGATTTGCTGCGCCAATCTTGGTAAGAATGCCAGGTGGATTTGCGAAAGTGGGTGACCCTTGGCACTCTGTAACCAACGAGGTGATGTTTGCTCATGCGATTGGATGGCAAGTGGCTTTCCCAAGCAATGCACAAGATGCGGTAGGATTGATTCGATCTGCGATGCGAAGCGACAATCCTACTATGTTTTTCGAGCACAGGAACTTGAACGATAACCGATACGCACGAAGACCTTATCC
>CAYGTD010000141.1:0-5031 GCA_964352725.1 uncultured Roseivirgaceae bacterium | reverse complement strand
GTAGCTGCCGTGCTGGCTTCTGAAGGATTTAGCTTCTTAGATGCTCCAGTAGAGCGAATAGCTATGCCAGATATTCCATTGCCTCACAATGTACAACTCATGGAATCTGTAGTACCTAGTGTGGAGAAGATTGCTGAGAAGATGAAGGAGATTGTGGGGTTTTAAGAATTTCTGATTGCTCATAGATTCCTGCATGCGCAGGAATGACGCTCTAAGTAAGAACAATGCATGATAAATCGAAGTGCCATCCTGAACAAAGTGAAGGATCGAGATGCTTCGTTCCTCAGCATAACATTTCATAGCGGAGACAATCGATCTCGTCACAGGTTTAATCTACGAGAACTATGCAAAGATTCTGAAATAAATTCAGAATGACGTACTAGCAACCTTTTGGAGAATCTCAATCGAAGTGTCACCCTGAATTTATTTCAGGGTCTATTCCGGTCACCATGGAAGATTCCTGCATGCGCAGGAATGACGCTAAGAAAAAGCAGTCGTGCTACACCAAAAACTCCTCTACTACCCCAACAAACTGTCTCATTTCATCTGGTTTCCCAATGCTGATTCGAATGTGATCCGTCATATCTGGCCATTTGGTAATCAGAATTCCACGTTCTTCTAATTTATCCACCACGTCCTTATCAAAACGATCATGTCTGGCATAAATGAAATTGGTAGATGAGATATTGTATTTCACACCCCATTTATAGAATGCCTTATATATAATGTCTCTGCCTTCTTCATTTTTCTCAATGCACATTTTTAAAAACGCGGTATCAAACAGTGCAGCTCTAGCAGCAACTAATGGTGGCCAGCCTGCAGATATTTCGAATCCAAGATGCCGCTCTCTTAGTGCATTAATATTAGAATAATGCGAAACGGCATATCCGATTCTCATTCCTGCTAATCCGAATGCTTTTGAAAAAGTCCTGCATACAATCAAATTGCTCAATTCATCAACCAATGAAATCATGCTTGCCACTTCACCCACTTTGGAGTATTCTATGTAAGCTTCATCGATGCATACAAGTACATTTTCAGGCACTTTCCTGCAAAAGGATCTCAAATCCTGAGTGGGCAGTTCGGTACTTGTTGGGTTATTGGGATTGCAAATGAATATCAACTTGGTATTGGATGATACGGCATCCAATACTTTATCCAAATCAATTCTGTCCTCTTCGTCTAAAGAAACCTTTTTTATAGATGCACCACATGTTTCCCCGAATCTCAATGCTGTTGGAAAAGTGGGGTAAGGAGTTAATATCTCTCCATTCTGTAAACCTACATGCTGACCTAGCAAGCTTAAGATTTCGGTAGATCCCGCGGTGATTAAAATATTAGAAGCGCTCATCCTATGCTTTTCTGCCAACTCAGCTTTCACCCTCAGCATTTCTTCATCAGGATAGCGATTAGCATATTGCATCGCTTCATTTACTGCTTGTTTTGCATAGTTTGAAGAGCCATATGGATTTTCGTTCCAATTGAGCTGTAATGGTTCTCCTTCTACTCTATTTTTTAGTGGAGCTACAAATCCATGCGCAGTTGATGTGCCTGCCACTAGTAATGTCCCTGATGCTAATAGACTTTGCTTGATCCAAGCTCTTCGATTTATTGACATTGTTCATTCGTTGATGCATTTCAATTTAGTCAGAAAAACGAATAGATGAATCGACCAATTCACTAACCGACTGAAAATCAGTAATATCATCCATTTTCAAGATTTCTAGGTGGTAACCATTAGAGAGGCTAAGTAATTGTATTAGAACACCTTACAGCATAACCCCTAATTTTTAAAGAAAGCTTTGAAAACACTTGCTGAGCTCGCAATTGTATGTTTTTCTTGCACATGTAATAACCACGGAAAGCCATGGAATCAACATATTTACTCGATCGTTTAGATCAAATTGAAAAAGAAAATAATTTGCAATATGAAGTCCCATCTGAGGCAAATAGCCTTCGATATAAAAAAGGATTGAAAGAAATTAGGGAGGCATTGGCTAGTCCAATTCTCTGCTAAAAAATTTAGTTATACAGGTGAGTTAGTTAAACATAGGCTCTGTCAATATTTTTTTGGCAGAGCTTTTTTATTGAATGAGAAATAAAGACTCACCTAAAGTAATTATTTTCGTTTCTTGATGTCTCAAGTAATAGTCACATGTAAGTCTTGCAATAATCAGTTCACTGGCACCTTCTGTAATGTTTGCGGAGAGAAAGTGATTAATCAAGATGATCGTAAACTAAAGTACTTTCTAAGTGAGTTCATAAACGCCATCACTTTTGCCGATAATAAGCTTTGGCGCACCTTGAAAAATATTCTTATTTCTCCTGGACAGTATTCATTAGACTTTGTTGATGGGAAGCGAAGAGGTTATATGAAGCCTATTTCTATTTTCTTTCTAGCCAACTTGGTCTATTTCCTAATTCCAATATTCAGCACTTTCAATACAAACCTTGCCATTCAAACTACATATGTCATGCATAAAGATGTAGCTAAGAAAATGGTAGAGCAAGAAATCACTGAAAGAGGGATGAGCTTCAAGGAATATGAAGAAATCTATGATAGAAAAACAACAGAACTTTCTAAGTTATTCCTCATTATCATGGCCGTATTTATCGCCTTATTTTTCTGGCCTATTCATTACGGTAGTCAACATAATCTGATAGCAGATCATCTTACTGTGGGGTTGGAAGTAATGACCTTCATTATAACCTACTGTACGATTATTCTTTCGATCCTACTTTATCTAATTAGTCTTTTAGGTCCCAATCTTCTATCTGACGCTATCATGTCCTCACTTAATCTTGCTTTACTAATCTACTTTATCGCTAGAATAGAATACATGTTCTATGGGTTTAGAGGAATCCGTTTAATTTTCAATACTTTTCTTTGTATATCTAGTATATTGATTTCACTATATATGTATCGAGCATTTCTATTTTTCATCACTTTTTGGTCTCTTTGAGCAATGAAAAAAGTCTACTACCTCTCTACTTGCTCCACTTGTAAGCGCATCATGGATGAATTGGGTGAGCTGATAAATCATTTTGAAAAACAAGACATCAAGTCTGAACAAATGACTTTTGAGCAAGTAGATCAAATGAAGGGACTCAGTGGTAGTTATGAATTGCTTTTTTCAAGAAAAGCGATGAAATATCGATCCATGGGTTTAGGAGAGAAATCGCTCACAGAAGATGATTATCGAACTTTGATACAAGAAGAGTATACCTTTCTAAAACGACCTGTATTCATAGTGGGTGATCATATTTTCGTTGGCAATAGCAAGAAAGAAATAGAGCGACTAAAAGCTCATCTTTCTTAGAATTATAGATGCCTGAATGATTTTTAAAGGGAGTCTTTTCTTCCTAATTTTTCTTTATGAATCGAATCGATCGACTAAACGCATTACTCATTCACTTACAAGGAAAACCAAGAGTGACCTTGAGCGAATTAGAAGGACGATTTGAAATCGGTAGAAGAACAGTTTTTAGAGATATTAAATCACTTATGGAAGCTGGCGTACCAATAGGTGGTGATGCAGGTGAAGGATATTTTGTGGTTGAAGGGTATCACTTACCTCCTGTCGTCTTTAATAAAGAAGAAGCAAGTGCTATTCTGATGGGCGCAAAGTTTGTAGAAAAAGCGGCAGATTCACAAACTATGGACTCTTTTCAGAAGGCACTTTATAAAATAAAGGCTGTGCTTAAGTATTCTGATAAGGAGTTCTTAGATAATCTGGACGAGCGTATTTCTATTCGTCCAACTCCTGTTCCAAAACAATTTCCAGATTCACATATTGCTGAGATTCAAATGGCCATAGCTACCAACAGATTAATTGCTATTGACTACTATTCACATTACAATGACACCACAACCAGCAGAGATGTAGAGCCACTAGGGATGGTGTTTTATTCAGGCAGATGGCATCTTATTGCTTTTTGTAGATTAAGACAAGATCTACGAGATTTTAGAGCGGATCGTATTCAAAAAACAGACATAAAAGCAGAAACGATCGACCCGACCAAGCACCCTAATTATTTAGACTTCTTAAATGAAGCTGTGATGGGCACTGATGCTAAAGAAGCCATTATTGAATGTTCTCCAATGGCTATACGCTTCATGGGAGAGCAAAAATATTATATGGGATTCGCTGAGGAACGTAAATTGGATAATGGGAATTATGAGATAAAATTCATGACGCCCTATTACGATTATTTAGCCAGTTGGCTCATGAGTTACGGCACTGGTGCGAAAATAATTTCCCCTCCAGAACTACAAGGAATTGCCGCAACTATTGCAAAGGAGCTACTCGAACATCATAGCTCTGTTTTTACCTCTAAAGAATAATTATATAAATTTCATATCGGTGACATAGGGCTGTCACTCCCTCCTATTTCTTTGTTTTCATAATCAAAACACACTGTTACTATGGAAGCAATTATTGAAAAATTAGACTTACTAAAAGCTGACTCAGCTTACTATAAGGCATCTAAGGAACCACAATTAAGAGATTTGGACTCTTATTATTATTTATCAGTAGAAGGAAAAGGTCACCCTGAATCAGCCCCTGTTTGGAAAGCAGTGGAGCAACTGTATGCTGTTGCCTATTCAATAAAATTTAGCTGTAAAGCAGAAGACATGGATTTTAAGGTTCCAAAAATGGAAGGCTTTTGGTGGATAGACGGAGGCTTGGAGAAGCAGCACCTATTCCCTAGTACTCCGAAAGAAGAATGGAATTGGAAGTTTGTGATAAGAATGCCGGATTTTGTGGAAGGAGATCATTTTTACAGAGCGGTGCAAAAAGTAAAGCTGAAAAATCCAGATATAATTCAGAACAACGAAGTTTCCTTTGAACTCATTAATGAAGGGAGATGCATTCAAATCCTTCATGTAGGAAGTTATGATAAGGAAGAATCTAACGTGATGAAGATCATGGATTTTGCCAAAAAGGAAGGACTGCTGATAAATGGATATCATCACGAGGTTTATCTTAGTGATCCAAGGAAAACTCAGCAGGACAAATTGAAAACGAT
>CAYGTD010000140.1:0-9332 GCA_964352725.1 uncultured Roseivirgaceae bacterium | reverse complement strand
TGTGTCCTCAGACGTAGAGTAATTAAGCTTAGCTACGAAAATGTTCATTAGTACTTGTAAAAATTAAAAATTCACTCAAAACAGTTTTGAGTGGCTACAAATGTAGACTTTTTTTTGATAAAAACGATTATCTGAAATCAATCACCTCAACATTTGGATATTTTGAGGGGTCAAAAGTGAAAAAACTGTCCGTTAAGGATGTAGGTTGGAATGAATTAATAGAATATAAATACTTATTTCCAGTTCTTTCGAAAACTGTAAATGCTTTCAATTCATCTTTAGCATTGATTACCATTCTGATCTTGAAATAAGATTTATCTCTACTTTCCGGATCCAATTCTATAATTCTATCCCCATTTGCCATGGTAGACATCAAGCCATATTTAAATCCTTTTTTGTAAAGATCATATACGTTGTTGATGGATATTTCTGCTTCATCAGGCTCATTGGTACTTATTGTGACTTCACGCAATTCTTCATTGTATGTGAATACATCTGTACCATTGTTATAAATTTTCTGACCTGCCACTTCCAATACGAATTTTTCTCCTTTGACTAAAATTTTACCTGAAATGGTCTCATCTAATTGAGCGCTTTCGTTGGTAAGCTTTTGACTAAACTCTGCAGTGAAAGCCTCTATTTTTTTGTATTTTGCACTCATGGCATCCAAAACAGCCAATGCTTCTGGATCATATTGAGCATTTATTTGTAGGCTGATCGTGATCGCAAAGATTGTAGTAAGTAATTTTTTCATTTCAATTATATAATATCTTAATATTTGATTTCTATTTCAGTCAATAACTGTTCCAAACTATGTTCGTCTGGTATTAATACTTCTCTGGCCTTACTTCCTTCAAATGTGCCTACGATTCCGGCGGCCTCTAGTTGATCTATTAACCTTCCTGCTCGATTGTAGCCTAGCTTCATTTTTCTCTGTATAAGAGAGGTGCTCCCTTGTTGGTGAATAACAATGAGTCTAGCGGCATCTGCAAATAAGGCATCTCTATCAGCTAAATCTACTTCCCCGATGGAGCTACCTTCATCATCTCCGACAAACTCTGGTAACATATACGCAGTATCATACCCTCGCTGATCTCCAATATACTCACAAATTCGCTCAACTTCTGGCGTGTCTACAAAGGCACACTGAAGTCTGATCATATCAGACCCTAAAGAAAGTAGCATATCTCCCATACCAATCAATTGATCAGCTCCTCCTGCGTCTAGAATGGTTCTAGAATCAATTTTGGATGTCACTCTAAACGATAGCCTTGCTGGGAAATTGGCTTTAATGATACCTGTGATCACGTTGACTGACGGTCTCTGTGTGGCCACAATTAAGTGAATACCTATGGCTCTTGCTAGCTGAGCCAATCGTGCAATAGGTGTTTCCACCTCTTTGCCAGCAGTCATCATCAAATCAGCTAGCTCGTCAATAACTAGTACGATGTACGGAAGGAATTTATGACCCTTGTTTGGGTTAAGCTTTCTATCGGTAAATTTCTTATTGTACTCTTTCAGGTTCCTGCAGCCAGCATTTTTCAGTAAATCATATCTCGCATCCATTTCAATACATAGCGAGTTTAGTGTATTTACAACCTTGGATGTATCAGTAATAATGGCTTCTTCAGAATCTGGAAGCATTGCTAAAAAGTGCTTTTCAATCTTATTAAAAAGCGTTAATTCTACCTTTTTTGGATCAACCAAAACAAGCTTTAACTGTGATGGGTGTTTTTTGTAAAGAAGCGATGCAAGGATAATATTTAATCCAACTGACTTTCCTTGACCTGTTGCTCCTGCCATAAGGAGGTGAGGCATTTTTGCTAAATCTGTGACAAATACTTCGTTAGAAATGGTTTTACCTAAAACAATTGGTAAATCCATTTTACTATCCATGAATTTACTAGTGGTAATAACAGAGCGAGCGTCTACCATTTCTCTGTTTTTATTCGGCACCTCAATACCAATCGTTCCTTTACCCGGGATAGGAGCAATTATACGAATGCCAAGAGCGGCTAAACTTAATGCTATGTCGTCTTCTAAATTTTTGATTTTAGAAATTTTGACTCCTGCTTCTGGTACAATCTCATAAAGTGTAACTGTTGGACCTACAGTCGCTTTTATACTAGAAATTCCGATCTTGAAATTGACCAATGTTTCAATAATCCGGTCTTTATTCTGCTCCAATTCATCTTTAGAGACCTGAACATCTTTTGCGGGATAATCAATCAACAAAGAAGCATTCGGAAACTTATATTGAGGCAAATCGAGTGTTGGATCGTAATTGGTTGCCGTTTCAGCATGTTCTTCTTTCTCTGCTTCTTTTTGCTCTACTTCGAATGATAAATCTTCAGCAGGTATTTTCTCAGCAGAAGGCGGGGGTGTAGGATCCAATTCAATTTTTAAATCTTCCTCTTTTTCAGGTTTCGATGCGAATACCTTATCTTCTATTTCTTTTGGTAAAGGTTCTTTTTCCTCAAACTCCGGTAGATCTATAGTGAATTCAGGGTTTGATTTTTCCTTAGTAGTAGTTTTGTTTGAAATCTTTTTCACTACCCATGTCTCCGTTCCATCAGATTTAGAAGCATCTTCATCTTCCACTTCTTTCTTTATTTGATCTAAGACAGAGGAAATATCTGGTTCCGCTTTACCTTCTTTCTTTTTAGGAAACGCACCTTTTATTTTCTCTGTAAAATCAGCGAATGGAATCCCAATACCACTAAAGGCTGGTAGCTGAGTGATATTGAAGAAGAACATATTAAAGGTAATAAATAGAAATAGGATAAATAAAATAGCTCCCCACCCCATCAGGCTTTCAGATAGAATAGCCAATTCATAACCTACACCACCGCTCATGAATCCCCAAAAAGTAGTTTCTTCTTTTGATAGCAAGAAATATCCCATGACCAAACTGATCCAAATCAAGTAGAATACAGTAAAGTTGAACGTCTTGCCAACAGGCAATAACTCCTTAAGCCAAATAATTTTATAGCCCGCAATAAACAAGAATGGAGGAATTAATAGCGCTGCTATCCCAAACCACATAAACACGAAGTAGTGGGCTACAATTGCCCCAATTAGCCCAAATGAATTTTTTACTTCTGTTCCAGAGTCTTTTATTGAGGTATCTGTATAGGCTTCAACCACACTTTGATCTGCCTGACCAGTGCTGAGATAAGATATAAATGAAACAAGAAGAAAAATGGAAACGAGCAGTAATCCAAATCCAATGAAAAGCTGAAACTTCCGATCAGATAAGAAATTGATTTTAAACGAGTCTTTAGGTTTCTTTTCTTCCTTCTTTTTGTAAGTGTTTTTTGCCATGTGATTATTCTCCAAAATTAATGGAGAAAAAAGGGTTGTTCAAATCAGTTTGCCAATGCTTTGTTAATCTCTTTGATCAAAGATGGTCCCTTATAAACCAATCCTGTATAGATCTGAATAAGATTCGCACCGGCATCCATTTTTTCTTTTGCATCTTGCGCAGACATTATGCCTCCAACAGCAATAATAGGAACGGTAGTATTCTGTTTTCTGATATATCTCAAAACCTCATTTGACTTTTTGAAAACAGGTTGTCCACTCAGTCCCCCAGCCCCTATCTCTTCAATAGTGCTAGTATTAGTTTGCAGACCAGATCTATCTATAGTGGTGTTAGATACAATTAAACCATCCAGATTTAACTCTTTAGTTATTTCAATAATATCATTGAGTTGCTCCTCCGTAAGATCTGGAGCTATTTTTAGTAGGATAGCTTTAGGATTTTCCTTTTCATTGTTCTTTTCCTGAAGAGTCTTCAGGAGTTTTTTTAAGGGCTCTTTTTCCTGTAATTCTCTCAATCCTGGTGTGTTTGGTGAGCTGACATTCACAACGAAATAATCCACATAATCAAATAGTTTTTCAAAGCATATTAGGTAATCATCAAGTGCTTTTTCATTTGGCGTGACTTTATTTTTTCCAATATTACCACCTACAATAATGTTTGATTTTCTATTTTTCAATCGCTCAACTGCAGCATCTACCCCCTCATTATTGAAGCCCATTCTATTGATAAGTGCATTGTCTTGAGGCAATCGAAAAAGGCGCGGTTTGGGATTTCCATCTTGTCCTTTAGGGGTGAGCGTACCTATTTCTATGAAACCAAAACCTAGATGAGTGAAGTCATCAATCAGCTCTGCATTTTTATCAAATCCAGCGGCTAATCCAACTGCATTTTTAAAGGTTAATCCGAATAATTTCTGCTCCAGAGAAGGATGCTGGTAATTGAAAAGTGACTTTATTAGCGATTTGCCTAATGGCAATTTTAATAAGACATGAAGTGCTTGAGTGGTTATTTTATGAGCTTTTTCTGGAGTGAAGAGAAATAATAATGGTTTGATTAACTGGTACATTAGCTCCTAGGATGGAATTGGGTTATCACTTGCTTTAGATAATCTCGATCTAGGTGAGTGTAGATTTCAGTTGTGGTAATGGATTCATGACCAAGCATTTCCTGTACCGCTCTTAAATCTGCTCCTCCTTCAATAAGATGTGTTGCAAAACTATGACGAAAAGTGTGTGGACTTATGCTTTTTTGTAAACCAATTTTAGCGGCTAGATCTTTTATGATCATAAACATCATGACTCTGCTAATGCTTTTTCCTCTCTTGCTCAGAAATAGGTGATCTTCAAACCCTTTTTGGACGGTAATGTGAACTCTTATTTGATCTCGATAGATGAGGATGTATTTCAAAGCATCTCTACCGATGGGTACTAATCGTTCTTTACTTCCCTTTCCGATAATTCTTAAAAAACCAATGTCATGGTGCACATTGCTAATCTTAAGTTCTGTCAACTCAGAAACTCGTAATCCAGAACTGTAAAGTGTTTCTAGCATTGCTCGATTTCTGGCACCCTCAGGCTTAGACAAGTCAATGGCCGAGAAGAGCTCTTCAATTTCTGGAAAATCTAAAGTGTCTGGTAGCTTTCTTCCAAGTTTAGGAGCTTCCAGTAAGGCAGATGGATCTTTAGTGATCACTTCTTCATATACAAGAAATTTGAAAAATGCTTTCAATCCAGAGACCATTCGTGCCTGAGTATAGGCAGACATTCCTAATTCAGTGATAAACTCAAGAAAGTCAATAAGGTCTTGTTGAACAATGGCAGTTGGTGCTACATTTCTTTCATTGATGTCTAGAAACTGTTGCAGTTTTGCAATATCTGATAGGTATGCATCAATCGAATTTTCAGCCAATGACCTTTCTAACTTTAAGTAATTTTTAAATTGTTTTGTGTAGCTATCCCACATTTATGCGATTAGTTGATCAGTTAATTAGTTATTAGTAATTAGTTTTCTCCTTTGAAATACTAATCTACGCATTAACCGTTCAACCAAATTAACTAAAAAGAACCTTGAAAATTCTCATACTTAATGGACCTAATCTCAACCTTCTTGGAAAACGAGAGCCAGAGATTTATGGGTCTCAACCTTTCGAAGAGTTTTTTGATGAGCTAAAGGATCAATTTCTAAGTTATGAATTAGAGTATTATCAATCTAATCATGAGGGTGCCTTAATTGATAAATTGCATGAAGTAGGATTTGAATATCATGGTGTTGTATTTAATCCTGGTGCTTATACTCATACATCCATCGCTTTGCGAGATGCTATTGCGGGAATCACAACGCCTGTATTTGAAGTTCATATTTCAAATTTGGCAGAGAGGGAAGCATTTAGGCAAACTAGCTATGTATCTGAAGTGTGCGTTGGTTCAATTGATGGTTTGGGATTGAAAGGCTATGCTATTGCGATAGAGGAGCTTTCTAAATAATTAAATTACGCTAAGTCATTTCTTATTTTTTGTGGATCCGAATTATTTCCTGGACTATACGAATTTTACTATTCGTATCAATCATCCAAATTAATTGGCGCGCCATTATTGGAAAGATTTGATATAATCATCAGTTTTATAACCATGTATGATGTTATTGTTGTCGGAGTGGGTTCAATGGGATCATCAGCTTGTTACCATCTAGCGAAAAGAGGGGTAAAAGTCTTGGGATTGGAGCAATATAGTATTAGTCATGAATATGGATCTCATACTGGACAAAGCAGACTAATAAGAAAAGCTTACTTTGAGCATTCAAATTATGTGCCGCTTCTTCACCGTGCCTATAGAGGTTGGTCCATTATAGAGCAAGAAGCAAATCAGAAGTTATATTGGGAAACGGGTATAGTCTATTTTGGGTTACCAGACTGTGAGATGCTCAATGGGATTAGAAAATCAGCTAATCTTTACAATATTGATATTGATGAATTGTCTCATGATCAAATACAGAAGCGATGGCCTCAATTTAATCTTCCGAAGGATTATGTTGGAATACTAGAACCAGAGGCTGGATTTCTCACACCAGAAATGGCCATTCAATCGCTTACTAAACTATCTATTGAACATGGAGCTGAAATTCATGAGAATGAGAAAGTGATCAGTTGGGGAATAATGAGTGAATTTGTTTTAGTGACAACTAGTAAGAAAAGCTATCAAGCAAAGAAAATCATATTTACAACTGGTGCTTTTACTGAGAAACTAATTAAAACTAAAGCTCCTCTCAGAGTAACTCAGCAGTTTATGGGATGGACATCACCATTATATTCTTTAGCCTTTCAATTAGGCGAATTACCATGCTGGATGATTTCAGAAGAAGGAGCTGACGGTCCATATTATGGATTTCCTGTAATGAGTAATACTGATAAATTTGGTGGGATGAAAGTAGCTTATCATCGGGAAGGAGAATTGTTAGTGGATGGATTAGCTATAGATTCATTGGAAAGCAATGAACAAATTATTTTGGATAGTATGCTAGAACGATACTTCCCAAATATTGGGTCGCCCGTTACAACAATTAAAAAGTGTAAATATTCGTACTCTCCAGATAATGATTTTATAATTGATCAGCTATCTGAATATGAAAATAGAGTAATTGTTGCTGCTGGATTTAGTGGCCATGGATTCAAGTTTGTACCAGTTGTAGGCGAGATACTTGCTGATTTAACCTTACTGTGCAAGACAGATTTCTCAATTGATTTTTTAGGTCTTGGTAGATTTAAAATAAAATAGCGGAACCTGTTATGGTTGCACGGAGTTAACCTGTTTATACATTATAAAATCAGCTGTGATGTCAAGAGAAATTTTAGTGGCTCGTCCTAATGCGTTTATTTTAAAAAACATGAAGCAATTGCTTCACGACTGTGAAAAACAGCCAATCGTCTTGCAGCAATTTGAAGAATTGGATGATCTCAAAAATGCCAAATTTAGCGGCATAGTTATTTCAACTGCTGTTAGTTCATCCTTGAATGCTTCTTTTGAATCTGTTTTAGAATCTGTTTTGAAGAATTTTAAGGGAGTCCCAATATTGCTAGCTACATTGTTGGATTCAGAAAAGGCAAAAAGATCGCTCCAATTGTTATTGAAAAAGTTGGAGTCAGATCATGAACTAGTATCAGTTTCTGAAGTGATTAAGAATGAGGTGAGTCCAAGAGATAAACTACTTATAATAGAAAAGAAAAATATATCAGATGCTAATTCCTATAATCAGGTTGTTGATGTAGTTAATAAGTTTTTTAACCAGCTCAATTAATATTGAGTTCTTCATACGTCCTTCTGGCGGCATCTTGTTCAGCTTTCTTTTTGCTGAATCCGAACCCTTTGGCTTTTGGTTCATCATTTAAGAAGACCTGTGCAGTAAATTTCCTGTCTGATTCATCTATTGTGTCAAATCGAAGCTCTAAGTTTTCCTTTTGAGACCACTCCAACAGCTTGCTTTTAAAATTGGTGATGGTTGAGATTAATTCTTCGAAATCGAAATGAGGTTTGATTAATTTTTGAACAACGAATTTTTTACAGAAACTAAACCCATGGTCTAAATACACTGCCCCGATGAGTGCTTCCATGCAATCGCCGAAGATTGATTTAAACGAACGAGATTTGTTATTGTATTGTACAAGTTCTTGTAGTCCAATCTTTTTAGCTAAAATGTTCAAAGATTCGCGATTAACAATTTTAGACCTGATCTCAGTGAGAAATCCTTCTTCCTTAAAAGGATATTGAGAGTAGAGGTATTCTGCTACAATCATACCTAGTATAGCATCACCCAAATACTCTAGTCGTTCATAAGACTCTTTTATGCCATGCTGATTGGTTGCGGCAACACTATTGTGTCGCATCGCTTGTTGATATAAAACAAGATTGATAGGACTTCTACCGGTAATAGAGCGAAAAGATTGCCTTACTTTTTTATCTGATTTGAAAGAAGATATTATTCGTCCTGAAATTCGCTTCGGAACGGACGACACTATCCAATGTATTTACCTACAACAATAGACGTATTGTGTCCGCCAAATCCAAAAGTATTGCTTAAGGCAATATTTACTTCTCTTTCCTGAGCTTTATTGAAAGTCAAATTCAACTTAGGATCAATTGTTGGATCGTCGGTAAAATGATTGATGGTAGGGGGAACTATACCCTTATTTATTGCCATTAAGCAAGCAATGAATTCTACAGCCCCAGCGGCACCTAGTAAATGACCCGTCATCGACTTGGTAGAACTAATATTAAGATTCAAAGCATTTTCACCGAATACATTTTGAACAGCTCTTATTTCTCCTGAATCTCCAAGAGGAGTAGAAGTACCATGCGTGTTTACATAGTCTATTTTGTCTGCAGATAGGTTAGCGTCTTCAAGTGCATTTCTCATTACTAATTCAATGCCTTTACCCTCAGGGTGTGGTTGAGTAATGTGGTATGCATCTGCAGACATTCCACTGCCTAATACTTCCCCATAAATCTTAGCTCCACGGGCTTTAGCATGTTCTAGTTCTTCTAAAATAATAGCACCAGACCCTTCTCCAAGTACAAATCCATCTCTGTCTTTGTCATATGGACGAGAGGCTGTTTCTGGGGAATCATTTCGTTCAGAAAGTGCTTTCATTGCATTAAATCCACCTACCCCAGACTCAATTATGCCTGCTTCAGATCCTCCTGTCAATATAGCGT
Source organism: uncultured Roseivirgaceae bacterium (assembly GCA_964352725.1). Taxonomy (GTDB): domain Bacteria; phylum Bacteroidota; class Bacteroidia; order Cytophagales; family Cyclobacteriaceae; genus Ekhidna. The sequence goes on along the minus strand of CAYGTD010000140.1, from coordinate 302 downwards.
TAGCTTTTCCTAGTTGGATATAAGTATATGCATCAGTGATGGCATGATTGGAGGATGCACATGCTGAAACAGTAGCGAAATTTGGCCCCATAAATCCATATTTTATGGATAAAAGACCAGGGGTGATGTCAGCAATCATTTTAGGAACAAAAAATGGATTGAATCGAGGAGTACCGTCCCCAGAACCAAAATTGAGAACTTCTTCTTGGAAAGTACTAAACCCTCCAATACCAGATCCCCAAATAACTCCAATTCTAGTTTTATCTACTTTTTCAAGATCAAGACCTGAATCTTTGATGGCC
>CAYGTD010000139.1:0-9364 GCA_964352725.1 uncultured Roseivirgaceae bacterium | reverse complement strand
CAATTGGTATGCAGATGAAGACGATGAGGACATGCAAGAAATAGGAATGGATTATTAAGAAATCATTGACATTCCCTTAAATATCCACTTGGTAGACGAAAGTGAATTGAGTTAGCAATGATGATTCATCATTGCTAACTCAACGCAACTTAATTGATGGCGATTCTCTTTGTCAAACGCTTATTTCCTTGAGTAATTTCCAAAAGATAAATTCCCTCTTTTTGACTAGAGAGATCGATAGTTTCAGCATACAACCCTCCAAAGCTTTCAAAATACCGATTGAAAACTTCTTTTCCATCCAAATTATAAACTCTAATAGCTAAGTCTTTTTCCTCTGGCACTTTAAACTTCACCTTAAATCTTCCATTGGAAGACGGGTTGGGCGAAAATGACAAATCCTCCAATAAAAGTTTACTGTTTTCGGAAACCTTTCCTTTTTTACCAAATTCATTACCAGACACATCACTTATGCGAACTCTTTTCAAGGTGATAATATTTACTCGACTATCTCTGTTTCCAATTTTTTCCATCAACATGTCAAGTTCAATTCCAAAATCTTTCATTTTTTCACTGAGCTCTTCCATCTTCAAATCATTGAAGTGAAAGCTTTCAATACCAGTAGAATCAAAATTAAAATGTTCGAAAAAGTGGTTTCCTTCCTCTCCCTCTTCACCAAAGTGTTTGAAAAACACATTAGCTTCATCTTCACTATCAAAAAATTTAAATGAGTTGGTCGTTCCGCGCAGGTGATCAAGATGAACAGCCATATTATCCTCATCTAATTCTCCATCAAACCAGAAATCAAACTTATCGTCTTCACCGGCAAATTCCTGATAATTAGGATCAGCTTTCATCTGTTCCTTATTTTCATACTCCCCTTTAAATGTTCGCTTCTCCCCGTTTATGTCCTTAGTGATTTCAACGACAATTTTTCCATCCTTTTTTTCTTGACCGTACACGCTAGCTACATTACATGTGAGTAGCATTAGCATCAATAGTTTCAATTTTTGTTTCATCCTTTTTACATTTTTAGTCCTTTTAATAATTGAAATAAATGTACGGATAGACCAATTTTAAAGTGATTAATCGTGTGTTAATCCTTGTTAAAAATGGTTAAATGAAATCAGGAGAGCGCTTTTACGCTTAATTTTGACCAATGCAACGCAAGACTTTGAGGTGGATAATAGGCTTAATGGGACTCTCCATGATTGGATTGGTCGCTTTCCAATTATATTGGATTAATAGTTTAGTCACAGCAAATGAAGAAAGGTTCAAGAAGGATGTTTTGGATGCCCTAAATAATGTTGCAAATAAACTTGAGAAGCAAGAGACCATTGCTGCATATCAAAAACTCAATTACCTCTCCTCTCCAATACACGAAGAAAGAGAGGCCATTCTTACACAAAAAAGACAAGACAGACAAAATCTGAAAGTTATTCAACGTGACGATCAGCAATCCATCGTTATTACAGATACGCTAGCAGGGGGCGTTTTTGAATTCGTGGTAAATCTTTCAAGCGGCACTAATTTTTTCTTCGAGGATGTTCCCCCTCCTCCGGGTGTTGAGCTGGAGGAGCAAATCATCGAAAGAGATTACAAGATTCGTGAGCTTGAAACTCAACTAGATCGTGTTTCCAGAAAGTATGAGATGACCTTTGGAGTTATGAGGGATTTAATGAATCCAGGTCGCTCACTTATTTCTCGTTTTAACCCTATTCAACTAGACTCACTTTTAAAAGAGGAACTGGATAATAGAGGAATCAATATTCAATACGAATATGGGGTCTTAGCCCCACATCTAAATCGATTTGTATCGCTTAGCAACTCCTCCAATAAAGAGCAACTGATAAAAAGCGAATTGCGAGCAAGTCTTTTTCCCAACGATATCTTTGGTTCTGATAGTCATTTAGTAATTAATTTTCCTGATAAAGGTGATTACTTATTAAGTCAAATATGGTCAGCACTTGTTAGCTCAGGTGTGCTAATTGCTGTCATCCTATTTTGCTTTGGGTATAGCATTCGCACAATTGTGCGTCAGAAAAAACTTTCTGAAATGAAGAACGATTTCATAAATAATATGACCCATGAGCTAAAAACTCCAATATCCACTGTCTCTTTAGCTGTGGAGGCGCTCAATGATAAGGATATTGAAGCAAGTTCGTTGAAACATAAATATCTGAGAGTAATCGGCGAGGAGAATAAGCGGCTGGGAGATCAAGTGGAAAAGGTGCTTCAGATTGCAGCTATTGAACGAAGGGACTACAATCTGAAAGAGGAGATATTGCGAATGAATGAAATGGTGACGGATGCAGCAGAACATATTTCTATGCAAATAGAGCAAAGAGGAGGGCGATTGAATCTTGTTCAAAATGCAATTAAAGATAAAGTGAAGGGTGATCAGATGCACATTACCAATGTCATTCTTAATCTTTTGGATAACGCCAATAAATACTCTCCAGAGTCACCTAGTATTACTTTACGAACTGAGTCAGATGATAATAACTTTGTTCTTACCATATTGGATCACGGTATTGGAATGACTAAAGAGCAGCAAAAACATATTTTTGAAAAATTCTATCGTGTACCAACAGGAAATCTTCACAATGTGAAAGGATTTGGTCTTGGTTTAGCTTACGTGTATAGAATGGTAGAAGCACATGGAGGAAAAATCCATGTAGAAAGCGAACCATCAAAAGGAAGCAAATTTTCAATCACATTACCACTAACACATGAAGCCTAGGTTATTAATTGTAGAAGATGATCCCAATTTGGGTGAAATATTAAGTGAATACCTTGGGTTGAAAGGGTATGATACAACGCTAATGCGCGATGGTGAAGAGGGTGAAAAAGCCTTTAAGGCTAGCAAATTTGATTTGTGTATTCTTGACTTAATGATGCCAAAGAAAGATGGATTCACATTGGCTCAAGATATAAGAAAAATAGATAGTGAAACGCCCATCATTTTCTTAACGGCAAAGTCAATGAAGCAGGACATTATAAAAGGCTTCACTGTAGGTGCGGATGATTATATGACCAAGCCTTTTAGTATGGAAGAGCTTCAGCTGCGTATCAAGGCTATTTTAAAGAGATCTTCAAAAAATGAAGAGGAAGAGTTGCCGTTTCCAAATCCATTTAAAATTGGTGAATTGACTTATTATTATGATGAGAATAAGCTTTTGACGCCAAAAAGAGAAATTAAACTTACTACCAAGGAAAATGAACTGTTAAGAGTATTTTTTGAAAATATAAATAAGACTGTTGTACGTAGTGATGCACTAATGAAAATATGGAAGGATGATAGCTATTTCAACGCTCGAAGTATGGATGTATATATTGCCAAGTTAAGAAAATACTTAGCGGATGATCCATCTCTCAAAATTTTAACTATTCATGGTGAAGGTTTCAAATTAGTTGAAGTTAGTTAGCAATATTTTCATCTTATTGTAGTATTTTTAGACAGAGCGTAATATGCTCATCTCATTTCTCATCAATCTATTTATGTTATTAGTACCCTCTATTTCTGTTATTAACGGACGAACAACCCGACTTACACAAGGTGATTTTTCTCATGAAAAAGTGTACGATGATACACCAATCGATGTAGCAAAACAGTTTGAAGAGCATGGTGTAACAAGGTTACATCTGATAGACTTAGATGGAGCTAGAAACGGGACTTCTTTCAATTTTGATGTTCTCCAGATGATCTCAGCGTACACTAACCTGACCATCAATTTTACTGGAGGAATGCATACGGATGGTGATGTGCTCAAAGCATTTGAGCATGGAGCTGAAAGCATCGCGGCTGCATCAGTTGCCATTTCTAATAAAGAGCAATTTTCCAATTGGCTAATGTCCTATGGCAGAGAAAAAATTGCATTAGCTGCAGACAGTCTCGATGGCATCATCCGAATAAAAGGTTGGCAAAAAAGTACCACTACAGATCTCTTTGAACATGTAGACTATTATTATAACAAAGGTCTTAAGTATTTGAAGACAACTGATATCTCTAAAGATGGCGCGCTTGAAGGACCTTCATTTAAGCTGTATCAAGAGTTGATGACTAGATTTCCTGACCTTTGCATTTTTGCTAGTGGAGGTGTTCGGAATATGGATGACATCAAAAAACTGGATGATTTAGGTTTGTACGGAGTAATATTTGGTAAAGCTTTTTACGAGGGAAGAATTTCGCTTACTGAGATAGATGAATTTCAATCTAGAAAAATAGATTTGAAAGATTAAGCTTCTGCTTCGTACTTGAATTTATAGAGAAAGTAGAAAATAAAGTTGTACTTGCTTACTGAATCGTCCTCCACAGAATCTGACTCAATGGGTTCAATAGGTTCTTCAGTCTCAACTTCATAAGTTTTAGTATTATCTTCTAGCTGCTGTTCCTGAATTTCACCTTTCTGGCCAGTTTGTAGAGTCTGTTCTTGGTCCTGAGCCTTACTTGGCTTGTTTTCCGTCTCACTTGCGAACGATATATTTATCGTAAGAAGGAGTATAAGAGTAGATACTATTTTCAGTTGTTGTTTCAAAATTTTCTCGTGAACTGTCAAAGTAACGAAATTTTCATCAAAAGGTTTTATGAATTAACAAAAGTTAACCATCAAAGCGGCATTAATTTCGATTAAACCTTTTTTGCTTTTTCCCAATATTCATCCATCTCTTCTAAGCTCATTTCGCCCATATCCTTTCCATCTTTCTTTGATTCAGTCTCTAAATACTGAAACCGTTTGATGAATTTTTTATTTGTTCTTTCCAGAGCTTCTTCTGGATTTATGCCTACAAAACGTGAATAGTTGATTAGTGAAAAGAGAAGGTCTCCAAACTCGCTGGCTTGTTTGTCCTTTTCTGTTTCTGATTCAAATTCACCGATTTCTTCTTTTACCTTATCCCAAACCTGATTTTTATTGTCCCAATCAAATCCAACGCCTCTTGCTTTTTCTTGTATTCGCATGGCTTTCACAAGAGCGGGAAGTGATTTCGGGACGCCACCCAAAACAGATGTATTCCCTTTTTCTTTTAGTTTAATTTTTTCCCAATTGGCTTTTACTGTTTCTTCATCGTCAGCATTTACATCTCCATAAATGTGTGGGTGCCTTCTAATCAGCTTGTCACAAACTTGATTTAATACATCACTCATATCAAAGGCTTTTTTTTCCGATCCAATGCGAGCATAAAAAGTCATGTGAAGCATTAAATCTCCTAGTTCTTTTTTTATCTCCTCCAAGTCATTCTCTATGATGGCATCAGAAAGCTCATAGGTTTCTTCTATGGTCAAATGTCTAAGCGACTCCAATGTCTGCTTTTTATCCCAGGGACAGTTTTCTCTGAGTTGATCCATAATGGTAAGCAAGCGATCAAAGGCTTCTAACTTGTTTTTTCTATTTGGATCTAGTTGTGAGAGTGGTTTTTTTTTCATACCGTAGTGTTTTACCTCCCCATTCATCGCTTTTGCCAACGCACCCTCCTTCAAGGGGGAGTTATCAACCGAACAATATTCTCAGTGTATTCGGAATTATAAGGAGATCGAGTTTGTTATGCTTACAGCTGTAAATTGGCTAATTTTGAACCAAAATCTGAAGAGATGTTAACAGTATTATTAGGGATGGCCGTATTTGGTGTATTTTTTATCTTCCTTTCAGCGAGAATTTTATTGAAGAAAGACGGAGAATTCAAGGGAACCTGTGCTTCTCAAAATCCATATTTAAATAAGGACGGGGCAGCATGTGGCTTCTGTGGCAAAACAATGGCTCCAGGAGAAGATTGTGGCAATCCAGATTCGGAAGTAAATAAGGTAATGGCGAAGTTCAATTAAAATCGCTTTGGGCTTTCGCGCACATTCCTATCTTTGCGCACCGCTAAAAAACAGACCACTTTGACACTAATCAAATCAATATCCGGATTAAGGGGAACCTTGGGAGGAAAAGCCGGAGACAATCTATCGCCTATCGATGTTGTAAAATTTTCTGCTGGCTATGGGGCTTGGCTGAAAGAGACATCCAAAAAACCAAAAGTAATTATTGGTCGAGACGCTCGGCCTTCAGGTGAATCATTTGCCCATTTGGTAGCAAATACGCTCATCAATATGGGTATAAGTGTTGTCGACCTAGGTCTCAGCACCACTCCTACAGTAGAGATGGCTGTGATCAAGGAAAAAGCTCAAGGGGGTATTATTTTAACGGCAAGCCACAATCCTGCTGGATGGAACGCACTGAAGCTCTTGAATAATAGAGGAGAATTTATTTCAGGAGAGGAAGGGAAGCGAGTACTCGAGCTTTCTGAATCTAAAGAAATCGAATTCGAACCCCCTCATAAGTTTGGAGAGTTGACCACTAATGATTTCATGATAGATTTCCACATTGAGGAAGTCATGAAATATAAGTTGGTAGATTTAGAAGCTATAAAAAATGCCAAATTCAGTGTTGTGGTGGATGCTGTGAACAGTACTGGAGGAATCTCAATAGTTCCGCTATTGAGAAATATGGGTGTAGAAGTAAAAGAGCTTTACTGTGAGCCAAACGGTAATTTCCCCCATAATCCTGAGCCACTTCCAGAAAACCTGCAGCAGATTAGCAGTGAATTGGTAAATGGTAATTATGACTTAGGTGTTGTAGTAGATCCAGATGTAGATAGGCTGGCGCTCATGTGTGAAAATGGAGAGCCTTTCGGTGAAGAATATACACTTGTTGCGGTAGCTGATTATGTATTATCTCAGCGCAAAGGAAATACTGTTTCCAATCTCTCATCTACAAGAGCGTTACGAGATGTTACTGAAAAGCATGGTTGTGAGTACAATGCATCCGCTGTTGGGGAAGTACATGTAGTTGCAAAAATGAAGGAAACCAATGCAGTGATTGGTGGAGAAGGAAACGGGGGTATTATTGTGCCTGATCTTCATTATGGAAGAGATGCCCTCATTGGGATAGCTTTATTTCTGACGCATTTGGCAAAGTTTGGAAAAAGTGCTTCTATGCTTAGAGCTTCTTATCCTAGCTACCATATTTCAAAAAATAAAATTGAACTTACGCCAGACATCAATGTGGATGGAGTATTAGAAGCAATAAAGGAGAGATACAAAGCTCAACCCATCGATACAATAGATGGAGTCAAAATAGAATTTGATAAGGAATGGGTGCAATTACGAAAATCAAATACTGAACCGATTATTCGTATTTTTGCAGAGTCTGAAAGTCAGAGTACGGCTGAACATTTGGCAAAAAAGCTGATTATGGACATCAAGGAAATAATTTCTGGTTAAACCCCAAACCTTAGAAGTATGAAAGTTTACTTTGACAATGCAGCTACAACCCCAATCGATGTAGAGGTATTTGAAGCCATGAAGCCTTACATGCTGGAGCATTTTGGTAATCCATCCTCAATCCATTCCCATGGGAGGCAGGTGCGTACGGCTATTGAGCGCTCAAGAAAAAAAGTGGCTGATCTACTAAATACCTCCCCGGCAGAAATTTTCTTTACATCTGGAGGAACGGAGGCAGATAATACAGCCATTCGATGTAGTGTGAGAGATAAAGGAGTAAAACACCTTATTACTTCAAAAATTGAGCATCATGCGGTAACGCATACTGCAGAGGCTATAGAAAAGAAAGGGGTCAATGTAAGTTATGTAGAGTTGGATGGTAAAGGGTTGGTGAACTACAATCACTTAGAAGAATTACTAAAAAATAATTCTAACTCGATGGTGTCTTTAATGCACGCCAACAATGAAATTGGGAATTTACTTGATCTAGAAAGAGTTGGAGAAATGTGCAAAGAACATCATGCTCTTTTCCACTCAGATACAGTTCAAAGTATGGCGCATTACATTCATGATCTTTCTAACTTGAAGCTAGATTTTGCAGTAGGTTCAGCGCATAAATTTCATGGGCCAAAAGGAATTGGTTTCCTATATATGAATCATGAAAGCAAAATCAGTCAATTTATTCATGGTGGAGCTCAAGAGCGAAACATGCGTGGAGGTACTGAGAATGTGTATGGAATTGTAGGTTTAGCGAAAGCTATGGAAATAGCGTATGCTGACATGGGATCTCATAGAAAGCATATAGAAGGATTGAAGTCTCACATGATTGGGAAACTAAAAAACTCTATTGATGATGTGGCGTTCAATGGTGTTTCTGAAGATCTAGATAAAAGTCTTTATACTGTTTTGAGCGTTTGTCTTCCTCCTTCCGATGACAATGATATGCTACTATTCAATTTGGATATTTCGGGCATTTCGGTTTCCGGAGGAAGTGCTTGTAGTAGCGGTTCAAGTATCGGCTCACATGTCTTGGCGGAGCTAAATAGAGATCAAAACAGAGGAGCCATTCGGTTTTCTTTTAGTAAATACAATACCTTAGAAGAAGTTGATTATGCGGTTGATAAACTGGCTCAGTTTTATCAGCCCAAGACTGCTTCGGTATGAAAATAAAATTTATTGGTCAATCATTTAAGAGGAAAGATTTATTTCATATAATTCCTAGACTCATTATAGCCATTATTCTAGCGCAAACACTTCCTTTTAAATTTAGTGGTTCTGAAGAAAGCGTTTGGATATTCACTCAACTGAATATGGAGCCGTGGGGAAGGTATATGATAGCCACAATCGAACTCGTCGCTACACTTTTACTGATTACTAACTATTACATTTTTGGAGCCGTCATTTCTCTCAGCATAATTAGTGCTGCTAATTTTCTTCATTTTGCAAGACTAGGATTCATCGTAAACGATGACGGAGGTGCCCTTTTTATTCTAAGTATTATTGTTATTTCCTGTTCGCTTTGGATCGTACTCTATTGGAATACGAGGAAACTGGAAAGTAGAGCTTATAACCTTGATTTTAAGATCAAAGAGGAGAATTTTATGGAAGACGAGATTTAGTTAAAGCATCTTCAAAAATGTATATAATAGTACTTTACTAGGATAGTGGATTAATATTGGGTAGCTTCTTCTAATTGACATTGACAACTCAGAGAAAAATTTGTTTCCCTTAAAATTCATATCAGCAGCAAAAGGTATTTTTGTCGTTTATTAAGCAAATGAGTATTACTACCTTATAGTGCGAGGGTAAAATAATTTGAAAGTGAGACAATTTATAATTCGGGCTATAACTGAACTGTAATGATCCGATATATGAAATATTACCTGATAAGCTTCATCTTTTACCTTTTCTCTAACTTTTCTTATTCCCAAGTAGAGTTTGATTTAGTTGGAAATATTAAAGCTGATTTTGACAGGGCATTTTATTCAATTAATCCGGTTGATCTAGACAGTGATGGTGATTTGGATTTGGTTCTTGGACATCATGTTTTTCTGAATTTAGGTAATGGATCTTTAGAGGAAAAGAAAGGAGCAGTCTATGAAG
>CAYGTD010000138.1:0-9391 GCA_964352725.1 uncultured Roseivirgaceae bacterium | reverse complement strand
TAGTAGCGTCATTAGCTTTTGACCCAATGGTGTTGATTTCTCTTCCAATTTCTTGAGCAATAAATCCCAGTTTTTTTCCAGCTACATTGTCTTTCGCAATCACCTCAGAGAAATAATCAAGGTGTTGCTTTAGTCGCACTTTTTCCTCAGTAATGTCCAACTTCTCCAGATAGTAGATAATTTCTTGTTCAAAACGATTCTCATCAATTTGGACTTTTTCTTTGATTTCTTCTAGATTTTTCTGAATTCTCCCACGTATGTTTTCAGCTCTAGTGCTATCTGCAGATGCCACTGACTCTAGACCTTTATAAATATTTGAAATGTATTCTTTCAACTTCTCTTCAAGAGCTTCTCCTTCGTTTTTCCTAAAATCTATACACTTGTCTAGACTAGACTTGATGCAATCTAAAATAGTTGTCCATGGAAGTGCCTCAGGATCAATTTCTTGTTGCTTAATGACGTCTGGTGCCTGCAGAGCTAATTTTACCAGATCATCTTCTTTTCCGTTTACTGAAGATGCCAAGTCACTAAATTTAGTATAATATGCTTTGAATAGATCCGAATCAACATGAGCTGTAGATTCGCTAGAGTTGATTACAGAAAATTCTATGTTTAAGACTACTTTACCTCTTTTCAGATAGTCAGAAACCAGATTTCTAATTTCTGCTTCCTTAAATGTGAGCTCTTTTGGAATTCGAGGACTGAAATCTAAAAACTTACTATTTAGTGTCTTTACTTCAGATTTAATCAAGAAATTTTCTTTGGTACGTTCATCTCTTCCGTACCCTGTCATAGACTGTTGCATGTGGCGAAGTTACTGAACTCTAAAAGTCAAGTCCTAATGTGAAGTAAAATCTATAGTCACCTACTTCCCCGTCCAAGTAAGGACGAGCTGCATCTACTTTGATATAATACCCAGCAATGACTGTACGAAGACCATATCCAAATCCTCCTAACCATGGGTTTTGAAATTTGACTATTTCCGCTTCAAAAACACCTTCTTTAAACGTCCTTGTTATTGGATTACCGTCTACAAAAGGAGGCTTACCAGTCCAGACTGATCCAATGTCTACAAAGCTTATAAGTTGGAAATTTCTTAGAAAATTTGACTTGATGGGCCCATTGGAGAAGTATTGGAAAATTGGCACACGAATTTCAGAGTTAAAAACAAGCGCATCAGTACCAAATGCCTCATTGTAATCGAGTCCTCTAAGATTGGTTATGAATTCGTTGAAAAGTAAATCACTATTATCAACATCTGGTTCTATTCCCAAAGGGTCGTCATCTCCATGGTTATCATTTTTTGCAAAGAGCCAATTATCCATCCCCCCAATCATATAAGTTTTTGCTGATGGTCCCATCTGCTTGCCGTATAGTACTCTATTGGCCCATGTAATTTCTTTGTGAATCTTTTGATAGTGCCTGAAATCAAATCGGAGATTACTAAAATTCTTACTACCATCATTTGTATTGAAATGAGAGGTAAATTCCAGTAAAGCACGCGTACCATGATATAGATTAAATTCCTTCTCTACCGCATTATCAAATACTAAAGAGATGGTTCCTCCGGTATAATCTTCCCTTCTATTGTTGGCTAAGTCATTGCTAGACGCATTTACACTTCTAAAACTTTGATTGACAAATGTAGTGGTCGTTACAAAAGGAGAAGCCTCTATTCTAAAGGTATGAGTGATGGGCAAAGCAGCAGTTAATTTTAATCTATTGAGGCTGTATTTATGTCTGAGCTCATCAATAGAAGAGCCACTTGTTATTAAATAATTTTTTCTATCTACTCTCAATTTCAAATCCATCCAATATTTGAGATAATGGACTTCTCCATAAATATCTCCTTCAGAGAAGTTGGTTTTTACTAAAGCACCTCCTTTAATTTTATAATTTTCTAAAACGTCATTAATTTCTGTCTCCATCAACATCATAAAATTTCGATATGGATCCCAAAGGAAAGAGGTAATTACATTACTGAAGGTAAATCGTGGGTTATAGGGGATTGGTCCAATACGTTCATTTTTTTGACCAAAATTTCTGTATTTACTGAAGAAAGATTCAGTTTGAAAAGGTTCATCGCTCTCATCTTCAAATTGGTAGTTATCAGTATCTATCCAACTGGGATCAGACGAAATTGACGCGTCACTTTCTATTTCCTCTTCGAAGGTAAAATCTTGAGTGTCTATCTCGTCTTTAGGAATGACTATTTCCTCTTTCTTTGGTTGTTCATTCTTTAATACTCTATTGACCACCATGATTGCATTTTCTCTTCTTTTTCGAGGTGTTTCGGGAGTAAATTTATTTGTTTGAAGATCGATATTACTTTCTTCATAGATCCTCATTTTGCTTTCATTTAGCATTGTATATACTATTCTGTTCGGGTCAAAATGTAGATCATAACTAATAATGCTTCGATCAAAATTGGTGACTTGCTGGGAGGTAGAATCCAGGAAATTGAACCTAAAAAGATTGGAAATACCACGCTGATCGCTGAGGTAATAGAGATCACTTTGACCTCTGGCATATGGCTTTCGATCTGAACTAAACGTATTAGTGATTCTAGTAAAAGAATGAGTCGTAGTATCTAGATCATAAAGGAATAGATTGAAATTTTTATCCAATGTCTCTAAAGGAACTTTGGCTACTTTGACGGAATCCAATGTCCTATTTGATCCAAAAACAATAGCGGCTGTTCCTGGGATGAAAATAGGATCAAGATCATCAAAAATGTCATCGGTGATTCTTCTTAGGGCGTTTCTGTTCATCGCAATGAGGAAAAGATCATTTTGTCCGTCAATGTCTCCTGAGATTACTGCAAGCTTTCCATTATCATTAAATGAGAAGCTTTCAATTTGTCTGAATCGACTCAATGGCTTTTGCAGTTTGGCTCCTGTTTCTACATTGTATGTGTTGAGGTAGATGAAGCCACGTTTATACAGCACTACACCTAGCGTGGACTTATCTTGCCAATCTAATAGAGGTAAGTGCTCATCAAAATCTTGTCTACTAATGTGAAACCCACCACTTAGAATTTTTTTTGTTTTTCTTGATTCTAGATCTGTCACTAAAACTTCATATTTTCCGTTTTTTAGCAGTGCATAAGCCACTTTATCAGCATCCTTGTTAAAACTGACTGTAGTGGTTATTAGATCCTTAGAATTAGGAATCTTGTCTAAGATATTTTCTTCAAGGGTATTGCTATAGTTTTCTTCTACTTCAAGTCTTTGCAGTAAGTAATAGTCTTTCCATTCTGCAAGAAAGGTTTTGAATGAAACACCTAATGTATTAGCAATGCTATTTTCTTCTTTTCGAATGATTCGAGTAAGGTTTAGAATATTTGAAATGTTACTTTCTCCGTATTTCACGGCGATGTAGTTCCATATACTTTGTCCTACGATGGCAGCAGATTCACCATCTATTCTGTTTAGTTTTTTGATCTTTTTTCTGCTCATATAATCACGCAGATAATCATCCATTTCACGAGACCATCCATAGGACATATATCTAGCTGCACCATCTATAAACCATTCTGGAAGAGTCAGCAGGTAGCTATTTTGAAAAACCTCGGCTAAACTTCCACCATACATCATGTCATTTACCAATGTACTAGTTAGCTTGTAGATGAGATCTTCTTTGAATTTGTGCGCCTGTCCCGGGTAGGCCACTTCCAATTGCAGTTTCACAAACTCAGTGCGCCCGCCTATGGTGTATACTGCACCATCAATTCCCACATTACTTTGTTGAAGATCATGAATGGAGTTGTAAATAAAAATTTTGGTCTTATTGTAAGGCGCATAGCCTAGTTTGTCAGTAAGCTCTACGAATTCATCTTCCAGAAAATCAATTGCCTCTAAAGCATATTCCTGTCCGCCTGGAATGTAGTAAACATCAAAATTATTTGTGCTGTAATAGTACCAATCAAATTTCTTGTACTGAATTCGATTTTGGCCAAAAGGGGTTGTGTAATGCTGTGCAATAGCAGCATTAGAAAAGAAAAAAAGAATGAATAGTAGTCTAATAAACCCTTTTAACATCTACTTCTTTATCTATTTCACATTTATTTTCTAATACATCTGCAAAATGTTTTGCAAAGTAAGGTGTTAATGAAACACCTTTCGTGCCAAAACCATTAAAAATAGCTAATGTTTTTCTTTCATGATGAAATCCAATAAATGGTTTTCTATCATAGGTTGCAGGACGAATACCAGCTCTTGCATCCACTACTTCATATTTCTGAGTGAAAACCTTTCCTAATCTATCTTTTAAATTGTCAATTCCACTTTGTTGAGGTTCATATGAAAGTACGCTGTGATCATAAGTAGATCCTACAGTAATTAAGTTCCCTTTAGGAATCATAAATACACCTTGATTAAAAATATAGGGAAACTCAACATCTGTTTTTATATCTATTAATTCACCCCTTACCAACTTAAATGGCAGATGCTCCCAAAAAGGATTCTCCTTAGTAGCTCCTTCACAAAAAATGATTTTTGATGCTTCCCATTCTTTGTAAAAAACTTTCTCATCTTGGAATTCAATTTGAGAATGATCGAAGAACTCACTTTTATACACTTTTTTATTTACGAGAAAATATCGGTAAGCCTTGATAAGTTCAGGAAGGTCTACATATCCTGAATGATTAATCAGAATACCACCAATAGGATCATTAAGAAAAGGGAATCCTAAACTTTTCGATCTTAATTCCCTAATAAAAATATCTGAAGTCAAATCGCTTTGTTTACCATCCCAATCGTTTTTGCTCTCAATATTTTGAAACGATCGATAAATAGGAATGGAATGCAAAAATGTTGCTGATATCTGTTTTTCAAGAACTCCATAATCTGTTTCTAGATTAGCAAATAGCTCTTCAGCCATCCATGTTTTCACCATCTTTCGCCCGGTGATTGGGTTGTAGAGTCCAGCAGCCTTGATTGAGGCTGTTTTTTCAGTCTCATAATTAATTACGATAACTTTCTTGTCTCTCTTTATGAGTTCGTTAGATAGCCAGGACCCTGCTATGCCCTGACCTACAATTATGTAATCAACCTTTGTTTGTTGCATTGTACTTTTGCTGTGAAGAAGCTCGACATAAAATTAAACACATGCTAATAAAGTCTTTCGTATTCAATCCATTCTATGAAAATACCTATGTTGTTTCATCAGATGCTGGTAATGCTTTCATTTTTGATCCAGGATGTTATGAGAAATATGAAGTGGAGGAGTTGGGGGAGTATATTCATATGAATGACCTGAAAGTGTTGGCAGTGATAAATACGCACTGTCATATTGATCATGTTTTGGGTAATGATGCCTTAAAAGGGAAGTATAAAGTACCGCTTAAAATTCCAAAAAATGAACTTGAAGTATTCGATTCAGTAGTAGCCTATGCGCCACAATGGGGCATTAATGGCTACAGACATGCAGAAGTTGACGAATTTCTAAATGATGGAGAAAAATTGACTTTGGATGAAATAGAATTTGAACTAATTGAGGTTTCTGGGCATTCTCCTGGTCATATAATGTTTTATGAGGCAAAAGAAAAGACAATGATTGGAGGGGATGTATTATTCAAGGAAAGTATAGGTAGAACAGATCTGCCTGGTGGAAATCATGACGACCTCTTACAAAACATTCAGAACAAGGTATACACTTTACCTGGAGATGTGACAATTTATCCTGGTCATGGACCTACAACTACTATCGGTCATGAGAAAGCACATAACCCTTTTGTTAAAGGCTAATTAAATGAAAAAGCATATTCCAAATCTGATCACTTCTCTCAATTTAGCCATTGGCTGTTTTGGCATTTTATATGTTTTAACCGAAAGTAGAGATGAAGCAATTTATTTTGTGATTTTAGCAGGAATATTTGATTTCATGGATGGATTTGCTGCACGGCTTCTCAAGGTGAAATCAGAAATTGGTAAGCAGCTAGACTCACTTGCTGATTTAATTTCCTTTGGATTGCTCCCTTCATTCTTTTTATTGGCCTGGATGCAAGAAAGCACACAGTATTATTGGGTTGCTATAATAGTTGTGGTCTTCTCTGCCCTTCGATTGGCTAAGTTCAACATTGATGACTCTCAAACAGATAGTTTTGTTGGGTTGCCAACACCAGCTAATGCCATTATGATTACATCTCTGGTGTTTTTGCCTTTTGAGCTGTATTGGTACACGCTTGTGAGTATATGTCTGCTTTCTGCAATCTTGCTCGTTTCTCCTGTGCGATTACTCTCACTTAAATTTTCTTCATTCTCTTGGAAAGGGAATGAGCCAAGGTGGGTACTCATTTTTGGTACATTAATATTTGTTCTGGTCTTTCATTGGACATTTTTGCCATTTTTGATTCCATTTTATCTAGTTGTTTCCATTCTTTCGAATGTTATCATGAAAGCGAATTAAAATTTTTTGAAAACTAGAACGTTACACCATCAGTGAAGAAAATTCTTTTCATACTTACCTACATTTTTTTTCAATTCGGATATGCCCAACCTTCTGTTTTGTCATCTGGAAGCTGGTTCAAAGTAGGTATCACAGAGAATGGAATATATAAGATAGATCGCAACACTTTGCAAGCTTTGGGAGTGCCCGTTTCTACAATCAATCCCAATAAATTAAAGCTTTATGGAAATGGAGTTCAAGGATCATTGCCTCAGCTAAATTCTGTTGAACGCCCACAAGACTTATTGGAAAATCCTATCCATATTTCAGGTGCATCTGACGGATCATTTGATACCCAAGATTTTATACTCTTCTATGGAGTAGGACCTAATAAAGAGCAATGGTCAAGTGCTGGCTTTGACTATAAAAAAAATATTTACTCAGATACCTCATATTATTTTTTAAAAATTGATGGATTGGATGGTAAGAGAATTTCATCAAAAGAGAGTTTACCGGATCCCTCCATACTTACTATTAGCTCTTTCCAAGATCACATAACCTATGAAGTGGATGTAAGAAACCTGATTTCATCAGGAAGAGGTTGGTATGGTGAAGCGATATCAAATGGTCAATTTTCAAACTTTACGCATGTTTTAAATGGAATTGTATCAGATATTGAACTAGACATCAATGTCGTAGGTCAGGCTACTGAGAACAGTACTTTTAATATTTCTGCAAATGCAACCAGTATTGGATCAATAGAAATTGGAAAAATAAATGCAGGGTCTATTGATCCGTATGGAATTAAGGCGAGGCAAGGAAGAAATCTATTCACTATTCAATCAACAGATGAGCTTGACTTAAGCATTGGATATAATGCGCAAATATCCAATGGAAGAGGATTTATCGACTTTTACACATTGACTTTTGAGAGAGCATTAGAATTAAAGAATAATGAAACAATTTTCAGATCACTTGAAGCAATTGGTAATGTTACTAAATATGAAATAGGAAATACTTCAGAAAGCTCTGTCATTTGGAATATCACTAATCCATCCAATATTCAATCACAATCATTTTCGATTATCAATTCTAAGGCTGTCTTCAAGAGTCAATCTCTTGAACTGGAGGAGTTTGTCGTATTTATAGGCAGTGAATTTCCCACGCCATTTGTTTTTGGGAAAGTTGCGAATCAAAACTTAAGAAACGATACCAATCTGGATGGTATTATTGTTACTGCTCCAGACTTTTTAGATCAAGCAAACCAACTGGCGCAGTTTCACAGAGATCATGATGGATTAAATGTGAAAGTGGCAACCACTCGTGAAGTCTATAATGAATTTTCAGCAGGGAGACAGGATGTATCTGCCATACGTGATTATGCTAGATATATTTATAATACTGGAGGTAGGCTCAAATATTTAACCCTTTTTGGAGACTGCTCTTACGACTATAAAAATCGAGTTGCTGACAATACTAATTTCGTTCCAACTTATGAGTCAAGGGATAGTTTCCACCCAATCTATAGTCATTCATCCGATGATTATTTTGGGTTTTTTGAGGCCAATGAAGGTGAATGGATAGAGACTCTCTCTGGGGATCATACCATGGAAATAGGAGTGGGTAGACTCCCCGTAAAAACAGTAGCTGAAGCTCAAACTATTGTTGATAAAATCATTTACTACTGCACCAGTCCGGCCACTCTTGGAAAATGGAGAAATGAAATCACCTATTTGGCAGATGATGGTGATGGTAATATACATGCACGACATGTAGAGGATTTATCAGAACTGATAGATACAACGTATGCTCAGTACAACATAAAAAAATTGCTTTTAGATGCATTCGATCAAGTAGAGGGGGCATCTAAGGATAGTTCACCAGCTACTGCCTTGGCACTAAAAACACAAATAAAGAATGGCACTTTTACGGTAAATTTCATTGGACATGGAAATGAGAAGCTATGGACAGAAGAGGAAGTTTTGACCATCGAGACGATTGAGAAATTGACCAATAAAAATAAATTGCCCATATTCGTGACTGCCACATGCGAGTTTGGTAGATACGACGATCCAAGTCAGTTTTCAGGATCCGAAAGACTTCTATTGAGCAGTAAAGGGGGAGGTATTGCTTTATTAACTACAAGTAGACCAGTTTTTGCAAACACAAATTTTAGTTTAAATGAAGCCTTTCATCAACATATGTATGAAAAGAAAGATGGAAAATATCAAAGATTAGGAGATATCATTAGGGAGACAAAAAATAATGGATTGGCAGGTCCAGTCAACAGAAATTTCACATTGCTTGGTGACCCAATGATGATGCCGGCTTTCCCTGAAATGGATATTGTGTTAAATGAATTACAAAATGAACTTGACACATTAAGCGCACTAGAGAAAGTAACCTTTACTGGAGAAATTAAGCTGAATTCCAATCTTCAATCCTCTTTTAATGGAAAAATGGTAGTAGCGCTTTACGATGTGGAGCAAGAATTCAAAACAAAAGGGCAGGAGAGTTCACCGTATACCTATAGCCTAAGAAGCAATGCGATTTTCAGGGGTGAAGTAACAGTAGAAAATGGTGCTTTTCAGTTTGGTTTTGTCGTACCTAAGAATATTTCTTATCAGTATAAAAAGGGAAAAATGAGCCTCTATGCATGGGATGTGGAGAATAATATAGATGCATCAGGATCTACACGAGAGTTTCTTTTGGGAGGCACAAGTGACAATGTCATTGCTGATAATGCTGGTCCAATGGTCAATATGTATTTAAATGATGCTTCATTTTCTTCAGGAAATACTGTCGGTCAGTCATCCATTCTCATTGCAGAAATAGAAGACGAAAACGGAATAACTACTTCAAGTAATGGAGTTGTTAAGGGAATTACGCTTTCACTTAATGAGTCAACATTTAATTTAAATGAATTCTATACATCTGATATTGATAGTTATCAGAAGGGAACAATTATTTATCCGATTCAAGATTTAGAGCCAGGGTCTTATTT
>CAYGTD010000137.1:0-9463 GCA_964352725.1 uncultured Roseivirgaceae bacterium | reverse complement strand
TGTCTCTGCGTAGACACGGTAACACTCTCCAGTTGAATACTACCTGATGATAGCTGAATAGTACCTAAGTTTAATTTTTCACCATTTTCAAGGCTAAATGACCTGTAATACGTTTCATACTCAAGGCTTTGCACCTTCGCATAAAAGTTGCCAGGCCTCACATTAAGTATAAGGAATTGACCTTCAATATTACTCACTTCGCCCTTTACAAGCGTAGAGTCTTCTTTAAACACAGCAATGGTGGCAAAGGCTATTGGCTCACCTGATTCGCTTAATAATCGACCTGTGATTTCTGATGAGTTTGATTGAGAAAAGGCGATAAAATGAGCGATAAAAAAGAAAAAGAAGAGGGCATTTCTTCTTGAGTAGGCGAGTAACATGATTAGATAGTTTGGGTGGACTAATGTAAATATAGATGATTTCACTATTGAATCATCTCCTATGTCAATCAAACAAGATGAATTGATCCGAGCATCTAAAATTGAAAATAATCGATCCAAAACTCTATTCATCGTAATTGTATAAAATACGGGAGATTTTCATTTAGATTCATTGAGAATTAGAGATTCTTATATAGCCTAAATGATAGCATCATTAAGAGAATAAATCAACGCACTATGAAAGAGTAAAATGTGAATGAAGAGGCCCTGCATACAGAAATAGTTGAAAGAAAAACTGTGGGTGACATAGAAATAATTCGAGAGAAATATTATCAGTATACAAAGGGAAAATCGAACATCTATGCAAAAAATATTGAAGGTGAAATTATCTGGTATGCAGAATTACCAATCCCTGAGGATATTTATTCCAACGCAATTCAATGGGATAAAGAGATAAGTCAAAATCGAAATAATAGCAATAATTTTTTATCTGCGTCTAAGTGTTCATTTGTTGCTAGCAGCTGGAATTGTTACACTGTAAGTATTGACTACAAGAATGGAAAAATAATACATGTAGAATTTACTAAGTAGATGTTAGTTCTTCTTCTTCACCGATTGCTATTATTCTGAACTTTTTGACAATTGATGCAAATGAGGAACAGAGCAGTGACCTCATCTCTCTCACTGCTCTATTAGGATTCTATTAGCCTGATGTTTTTAAACCATTAATCTTTCACGCCCAACCAGCCTGCTAATCACATCAACCTACCATCAGTTAATCCAACTGAATGCATCATTCATCTATTTTATCCCTCAATCAGTCTCTTTGTAGATCACTTGTAGACACGTTTCCGCCAGCTTCATCTTCATTAAGTCATAGATTAGCTTTCCATTGTACCAATTGATTTTAACCACCAATGAAAAAATTAATCACTCTGATCCTAATTGGGATTGCATCTTTCCAATCGTATAGTCAAACCATTCTGATGTTCGTTTCTCATGAGCAAACCTACTATTCAGAATACATTATTATGAAAGAAGCGCTAGAGGCTGCAGGGTATGCCGTAGATGTGAGGAGCGCTTCTACCATGGACTTTTCTATATACATGACTCCTTACGATGACATTACAGATGTAGCGAACAGCCTTTCTGGTAGTAGCTATTCGGAATTTCAAACTCAATTTGCAGAACTCTTTGGTAGTACTTGGGATGAAACTTCTCATGATGCCATTCCTGCTTTTGCATCAGTGACAGGATCAATACTAGATGTATCAAACATTGATAGTTATGAAGGTATTGTTGTTGTTGGAGGAACGGGAGCACTTGACTTTCGTGTAGACGGAACCTATTCTTCACAAGGTGTTGGAGGTCGGGAAGTTAGCAGCACAGATATTCAAGCTTCGGCAGAAAGACTTAATGATCTAGCATTAGAAGCACTTCAGCAAGGGAAACCAGTGATGGCACAATGCCATGGGGCAAGTATTCCTGCTTTTTGGAGGATTCCAAATACATCAGGTCCTGATGAAGAAGCTTTGGGTTATAGCTTTTTGAAAGATGGTGTTTCTGCGGGTTATCCAGAAGCGGCAACAGGTCCCACACTAGTTTCATTGGACATTACTTATCGAGAAACTGATCGAGTAACCATTTCAAATCCACATTCTTCACTCGATGACAACAATGCTGGCATTGGTAAAATCATCACCACAAAAGATTGGTATCCACAGACGGTGGCGTACGCGGCAAGAACATTCCTAAATGTGTTAGAGACTTATCCAAAGAACTATAGCAGAACTTCCAATATCAATGTGCTTATTCTTCATGGAGGAGCATTGGACGAATCAAATATGCCCAGTTCTTGCTCTGGAGGAAATAAATCGAATGATGTGCCTTGCAATAATGGAATAAGTGATAGTGAACTTCCTGCCGACTACACTCATATGATGGAAGTGCTAGCAGGAAGTGGTGCTAGTGACGATTTCAACATCAACGGGTCAGAACTTGATCTTTCTGGTTCATTGCCCTTCGATATTAATTCAGAATCAGAAATATTAGCTGAATTGGAAAACTATGATGTGATTATCTTTTTTAAACATTGGTCTACCTATATTTCTGATGAATTGCAAGATGCGCTGGTCACCTATGCAGATAATGGTGGTGGAGTTCTGGCTTTGCATCACGGGCTATACAATGATGTAGAAGGAAGTCAAAACAAAGACATCCTTGCCAATGAACTTTTCGGAGCTCATTCCGCGCAAGCTGAATGGTCAGCAACACTCACTAATTATGATGTATTTTCAACCAATTACGGCCACTTCATCTCTTCTTATTTGGTAGACTATGAACCAGCTCAAGAAGATCCAGCTGCTTGGTCTACTAATGCTTTACCATCATCGGCAAGTTCTCCTTATTCTAATTTGCCTGTTTTTGAAATATATGATGAATTGTATAACAATATGGCATTTACAGGCACCATCAGTTTAGGAAGAGAAGTGAATGAAATCACTCCTTTGTTTTCCAATGATAGAAGTACCAATACAATCACGCATACTACTGGCTTCACTAGAGAAGTAGATATTGATGATAATGGTGATGTTGGAAGAGTTGCCTATTTTGAAATTGGGGAAAGAAAAGAGAACATCAGTTCTTCAAATAGATTCGGACAAATTGTTAGAAACGCGATTGTATGGTCAGCGAATAAAGAACGTTCAATGATTGCGTGGAATGGAGCAAGTTGGAGCAATGGGTCTGGCCCGACAACTACTGACGAAGTGGTCATTATTGGCAACTACAACACTGCTTCTGGAAGTCTGACAGTGGGCAATCTCAACATTAATTTTAATGCAGAAATCGTTGTAGAGGCAGGGAATTTCTTACAAGTAAATGGAGATTTAATCAACAATGGAGGGAATGTCACAATAGCATCCGGAGGTAGCTTGGTAACAAAAGGAACGGTGAGTGGCTCCAACTTTACCATAGAGCGAACAACCACATTTGACGAAAATACAGGCAGATACAGCACCATAGGATCACCCATCTCCAACGCTGGTTTTGATATACTAGGTAGTAGCGCCACTATTTATGGATATGACGAAACAGAACCCTTTAATGTCTCAGGAGATGAGGGAGCTAGCAGATTTAAAACTCCCACTCAACTTGGCATAACGGAGATGCAAGTAGGTAAAGGTTATTTCTCCGCTTTTACAGGAGATGCAAATGGCGCTGTAAGCTTTTCAGGTACACCAAGTTTTGGAACTCAATCTATTACATTGACTTTCACAGATCATCCGGCTGATGAAGATGCCCATCAAGGATTTAATTTGGTAGCTAACCCATACCCAAGCGCTCTAAGTTTTTCTTCTTTCATTACTCACAATTTATCCGACATTGAAGGAGCCATTTACATTTGGGACGATTTTTACTCTGAAAGTGCAAGAGGAATGGGATCTGATTACATTATTATTAATGCGATAGGAAACGTAGACAGTAGACAAATGGGACTGACCGATTGGGATGACCATATTCGATCCATGCAGGGTTTCTTTGTTCAGGCAAAAAGCACTGGTGACCTACAACTCGAGTTTACTGATGATATGAAAGTAACTTCCAATAATTCTGATCAGGGATATTATAGAACCAATGATATTTCTTCATTCAAACTATCACTTACAGGATTAGATATCTATTCTGAAACATTAATTGGAATGAAAGAAGACGCCACTGTCAACCATGATCAGTATGACGCAAGGTTTATCGCCGAATCAGCAACTAGCATCTACACTATCAATTCTCAAGAAAAATATGCCATCCAGGGAATACCCGTTTCCAATGAAGCCAAGATTGATATAGGCATTAACAACTTGGGTATCAATGATTATCAAATCACTTTAACCGAAGAAGAAAATCTTGAAGGTTATTCCATATTTCTTATTGACAAAGAACTGAATAATTCAGTAAATCTTTCGACTGATTATGCATACAATTTCACTTCATTAAACAACACAGAAAACAGGTTCAGCGTAGAAATCATACATAAAATCACTAGCATTGATGATCAACCTTCTGACTGGATAGTATTCCAAAACCAATTAGGTCAACTTCAAATAAGTACCTCTACTGATAAAACCCCCTCAAGAGTAGATGCTTTTACCCTTTCTGGAAAAAAGAGCTCTCTTCCCTTTAAGGCCATCGATTCTCATAATTGGATGATTGATCAACCGTCACATCTTGGCCTTCTGCTGATTCAAATTACTTCAGATAATCATTCAATAGTCAAAAAAATTATCTTGAAATAACACATTCCGCTATCAACCCAAATATCTTTTTCTACATTTATTATCAGGAACAAATGTTTTTGCCTTGTTTTTCAATTTCTAGTTAATCCACCAATTGATGAAAAATTACTCTTTAACCATTACTTTTTTGTTTTTGTCGTTAATAAGTTTCGGACAAAACAAACAGCTCAAAGAGCTTTTCAACAAAGCTTTAAAATATAGAAGCGAAGCTGATAGTGGACTTTATTATGCTCAAGAAGCACAGATTCTATCACGCGAACTTCGATTTGAAAAGGGAGAACATATCAGTAGAATGTATGCGGGACTGGCATACTACAACATGGGCGAAATGGATACTGCCACAACATTGCTTTACAATGCCTTGGCTCAACTAGAGAATTTTCAATTTGAAAAAGGAATGGCTCACTGGTACATAGGGAAAATGCATGTGCGTAATCGTGACTTTGAAAATGGAGAAGAGCACTACCTGAAAGCTAAGAACAGTTTCACTGAAGTTGATTCACTAGCTCTTCTCGGAGATGTGTACAATAGTTTAGGTATCATTCAAGGGATGCAAAGCAACTATACTGGCGCATTGGAATGGTTTACTAAATCATATCAAATGAAAGTAGAAAATGGATTGGGAACAACAACCGCTAGTGAATTAAACAATATTGGTCTCGTTTATATGCGAATGGGCAGCTACGAGAAAGCCATTGAATATGTATGGAAATCAATAAAAATTGACCCTGAAGCTGTTAATAAAAAAGGATATTCAACATTAGGTGGAATCTACAACTATATGGGCAAAAAAGACAGTGCCCTTATTTTCTACGAAATAGCTCTTCAAAAAGCAATCAAAAGTGGAAACAAGGACTCTCAATCCATCGCCACTTCCAACTTGTCAAATATCTATTTTCAGAGTGGCGAATTTCAGAAAGCAATCAATCAGCTGAAGAAAGCACTTGTACTGAGTGAAGATAATGTTAAGGTTCAATTCCCAATTTTTACAGAGCTGGGAAAGTCCTATAGAGGACTAAAAAAGTATGATAGTGCAGCCTACTTTCTACTTAAAGGATTCACGCTAGCACAAGAAGAAAAAGACATGAACTGGGCAAAAGAATCCTCGACTTTTCTTGGCTTCTTTTTCGCAGATAATCAAAAATACGATAGTGCTTTTCACTATTTGGCTATAGCGCTTGAGTACAAAGATTCGCTAAACAACGATCAAGTTCAAGAGATTTTCGCCGACCAAAGAGTGAAATTGGAAACATCAAAAAAGCAGCACGAAATTGAAGAACTTGAGAGAGAAAAAGAGATCAGTCAATACAAGCAGAAAACACTTATCGCTGGAGGCATTTTCGTAATTATTATTGGGCTCTTGAGTTTTCTCAATTATCGCTCAATTCTACTTATCAAACAAAAGACATTAAACGAAGAGAAACTACTTCTAGAAAAAGAACTAGAAAAAAATCGGGCGGAGTTATCTGCTCACACCCTCAACATGATCCATCGAAAAAATAGCATAGAGGAAATAGAATCCCATGTAGAAAAGCTCGAAGGAAAAGAAAAACAGAAGATCAAAAGCATCATCAACGTAAATAAGGCACTTGAAAAAGACTGGGAGAACTTCAAAAATTATTTTAGTCAAGTACATGCCAATTTCTTTGATTCTTTAAGAGAGCAATTCCCCACGCTATCTCAAAGTGAAATAAGATTGAGTGCCTTGATCAAAATGAATCTTGCAAACAATGAAATTGCCACACTCCTCAATATCGAATCCAAGAGTGTACGAATGGCACGATATAGATTGAGAAAAAAACTAAATCTTCCTGAAGAATTGGATCTTAATCATTTCATCCACACAATTGAGTAATATTCGATCGTAGATTGTTTGTAGTCACTGGTAAATAACATACTCAATCAACCTTTCTCATATTTGACCTATTAAAGTATTTCAAATATGACTAAATATATTACCATTACAATGCTGAGTTTGGTGGGTTATTCCATCAATGCCC
Organism: uncultured Roseivirgaceae bacterium; assembly: GCA_964352725.1. Classification (GTDB taxonomy): domain Bacteria; phylum Bacteroidota; class Bacteroidia; order Cytophagales; family Cyclobacteriaceae; genus Ekhidna. The sequence goes on along the minus strand of CAYGTD010000137.1, from coordinate 2,791 downwards.
AAACTACTCATCAAGTAGCTGTTGCTATCAATCAGGGAATTGAATGTCCAATCATTGCAGGTTTAGAGAAATCCGATCTCTTTTCGGTTTTTCCAAATCCTGTTGAATCTTCCTTTACCATTCAATCCCCTTACAAGGAAGCTGAAATCAAATTGATCGATTTAAATGGAAGAAATGTAAGATCAAAAAAAATGCTGAATGGTACGATCCAAATAGTGGTGTCTGACCTACCAAAAGGCATCTATATTATTCACTTTCTGAATGAGTCAGGTTCTGATCACATCAAAATCAAAATACAATGAAAGCTGCTAAACACCTTTTGATTTTGATCTTAATAGTTCTGATCAAACCAGCATTGGCTCAACAAAACTTAACGGTAGCACTGGAAGATAAAGTAGTGCTCACGGGAGATACATACCGAGGCACTATACAATGGCAATCTTCTAATGATGGTATTGAATGGAGTGACTATCGTGGTGGTTCCCAAAATGGATTAGAGGTAATCATTGGACAAAAATTGACTTACTATCGAGCAAAAATTGAAGAAGAAGGATGCGAGATTGCTCATTACTCAGAAGAGATAGAAGTCGAGTCTAACACCACCACCAAACTCTGGTCTGATGCTGCTACTTGGGGAGATGCTGGAAAACCTCAAGAAGGCGATGAAGTGACCATCCCTGAAGGAGACTATATCATTTTGGATGAAAATCCTCCAAACCTTGGCGGGCTACTTGTTGAGGGAGTTTTAGCTTTTGATAGTAAAGACCTAGAGTTGACGAGTGAATGGATCGTTGTAAATGGTACCCTCAGAATTGGAACGACAGAAAATCCTTTTTCAAACAAGGCAATCATTACGCTAAATGATCAAGACACAGAAGCCGAAGTGATGAATATGGGAACACGAGGAATCATGGTGATGACTGGAAATTTAGAACTACATGGTGCTGTTCCAGAGGTAATCTGGACAAAAATCAATGCACATGCTGAAGCCAATGCTACTGCTATTTCACTCATGGAAGAAGTGGATTGGCAATCTGGAGATGAAATTGTGATTGCTCCCACTGATTACTATGAAGCTGGATTTGGGGCATCTGTCACTCAACGTGTAGCACTTACTCAAGTTGAAGGCGCTACACTTACTATCGCAGAAGAGTTGAACGCCCATCGCTGGGGATTGCTCCAGTATCCTACCTCTACAGGTATGAGTTTGTCATCAGCCGATCTTGTCAGTCCACCACTTGAAAATACTGAAAATGAGGTAACACCCTTGGTACTTGATGAGCGGGCAGAAGTTGGACTGCTTACTAGGAATATTGTAATTCAAGCTCCTGAAGATCCTCTTTGGGAAGACGAAGGATTTGGTGTGCATACGATGATTATGCCTAATGGGATCGCTCATGTAGAGGGAGTGGAATTTCGCAGAGCAGGTCAAGCTGGCCGAATTAGGAGGTATCCATTTCATTGGCATATGCTAAGCTACAGCGGTACTGAAACCTTGGCTGATGCAACTGGGCAGTATTTAAAAAATAGCTCAGTGAATACTTCGCGAAATCGTGGAATTGTTATTCATGGAACCAATGGCATATTGGTTCAAAATAACATCGTTTATGATGTGAGAGGTCATGGAATATTTTTTGAAGATGGAGTTGAAAGAAGAAATGTCATTGATGGGAATCTAGTACTACATGTGCGCAATCCACCCTGGGGTCTACAACTTATGGAACATGAAGTGGGATTTAATTTTGCCTCTTCTGGCTTTTGGGTAAGTAATCCTGATAATGTAATTATCAATAATACAACTGCAGATTGTGAGACTTTTGGTTATTGGCTAGCCTATCCAGAAAGACCATGGGGTCCCAGTGCAGAGGTTCTGGCTGAAGATGGTCTGCTACTAAGGCCTAACAGATTGGAATTTGGAATATTTGATAACAATACTGCACATTCCAACAAAGTAGATGGTATACATCTGGATAATCCACAGGTAGATGCTGAAGGAAATGTCTCTCCTGAACAATACCTGTCCACAGCTGATGGAAGAACCGATAGCTGGCCTTGGGATGCTTTGCGAAGGTTTGCCCTGTCTCGTCTAAAGGTCTGGAAGAATGGAGATAATGGACTCTGGGATAGAGGAGTTTGGACCGATATTTCTGAAGTGGTCTCAGCAGACAATTGCGGTCGTTTTTTTGCGGGATCTGGCACAGATGGAGTGATTGAGAGAAGTTTGGTGGTAGGAACCAGTCTCAACCACCTCATGAATGTCACAGATCGACCCCCTACAGCAGATGGTCAATTCGGATCTAACACGTCTGCACCAACTGCTTTTGCCACCTATCATGGCACCTTCAGTATGAGAAACAATGTAGTACTCAACTTTCCTGTGACAGAACACAAACGTATGGGCGTGTTTGCTACAGATGATTACTATCTGCGCCCAGTTGAAAACGGAAATGTTAGAAACTATGATAACCTGATCATCAACTCACACCCTGGAGTTAAATTAAGAGGTTTTGCTAGCTATCATACGTTCGCCAGTGCCTTGTGGGATCCGTATGGATTTTGGGGAGCAGCTGGGAGCTATTTTGTATACGATGATCCCTTTCTAACATATGGAAAGGAAGTACACTTGGTGGAGCTAGGTACAGAAATAGCAGGAGGTGTAAGTGTGGATGGCCCATTTTATGGATTCAGTGGCTTTGTTTTGTACGGTAGGGGCTTTACTCCACCACAAAGCCAACCAGGTCAAGATTATATGGCTATACATGTAAATAGACTCGATCCACAAAATTTATCC
>CAYGTD010000136.1:0-9530 GCA_964352725.1 uncultured Roseivirgaceae bacterium | reverse complement strand
ATTATGATAAAATCTAGCTCTACTTGCATCCAGAGTATCTGGCGATATCCACACATTTTCTCCGTCAAATCCTATTATTTGATCTGGTGACTCCAATCGAATTTTTCGATTCTGAAGATTAGTAACCGTAGATTCTTCTCCTTTTATGTAGGAAAGAGATTTCATTTCAGACCATTTTTCAAAACCACCGTGAGCATCAAATATTTCAGAGATCCTATCTGAATGATGTTTTGGCCTTTCATATAAAGCTTCCCCAGCTTCTTTATTATTTTGTTGAGTATTTGTACTACAAGCTGTCAAGTACACAATCCCAATTAGAAACACGATTTTTCTCATTTGCTAAATTTATTATTGCTCAAAATTACTTTTAGTTATCACCTGAAATAAACTTGAAGCACGCATATGATAGAAAAGGTAATAGAGATAACATTAGTTTAGCGATGTTTAATATTTTACGTAAAAATTTAGATCGGATAAAATTGAAATTGGCAACTCAAAAAGTTGCGAAATAACCTCATGGAGCTACTAAACTCAATTATGTCGTGGGTGATGAAGAAGAGAATTCATCAAATAGAACTTTTCATTAAGTATCCTCATGATGTGCAGCATGAATTGTTAGATGGATTGGTTAGTAAATCTGTAGGAACAGAATATGGAAAAAAGTATGGTTTTGGGTCTATTCGAAATTACGAAGACTTCAAGAAAAATGTTCCCATAGTCTCTTACGAAGAGCTATTCCCTTACATCGAACGACTTATGAGAGGGGAAGAAAATCTTCTTTGGCCCTCCGAAATCAGATGGTTCGCAAAATCATCTGGCACCACAAATTCGAGAAGCAAATTTATTCCTGTATCAACGGAAGCTTTGGAGGATTGCCACTTCAAAGCTGGAAAAGATATGCTTTCCATTTACCTCAATAATTATCCCGATGCTAAGATGTTTTCTGGCAAAGGATTAGTCATTGGTGGAAGCCATCAGATAAATCAGTTTGATGAAAATTCTAAATCATTTTATGGTGATGTTTCTGCCGTTCTTCTGAAAAACTTACCGTGGTGGGCACAGATGGTAAGAACACCAAGCTTAGACATTGCCCTCATGGATGAATGGGAGGAGAAAATTGACAAAATGGTAGACATCACTTCTTCAGAGAATGTAACCAATATCTCAGGGGTCCCTACTTGGATGATTGTGCTTTTGGAGAGAATGCTGGAACGAAATAATGCTAAAAACATTTTAGAGATTTGGCCAAATCTAGAGGTATTTTTTCATGGCGCAGTTTCATTCACACCATACGAAGAACTCTTCCAAAAACTTATTCCATCAAAAAAGATGCGATATATGGAGACCTATAACGCGTCTGAGGGATTCTTTGGTATCCAAGACCAAACGGATAATAAGGAAATGTTATTAATGCTTGATTATGGCATTTTCTACGAGTTTATTCCATTCGATGAGATCGAAAACAGTGACCCAAAGATACTATCGCTAGATCAGGTTGCGGTAGGTAAAAATTATGCCGTGGTGATCACAACCAATGCTGGTTTGTGGCGATACAAAATTGGAGATACTGTTACTTTCACAAGTATTGATCCGCACAGAATTAAAATAACTGGTCGTACAAAGCACTTTATTAATGCCTTTGGAGAAGAATTAATTATTGAGAATGCCGAAGTAGCCATTGCTGAAGCTTGTAAAAAAACCAATGCGGCAATTGACAACTTTACGGCTGGCCCTGTCTATTTAGGCGATGGAAATAAAGGAAGTCATGAGTGGGTCATTGAGTTCTCCAGAAGACCTGATGATTTAGAAAGATTCTGTAAGCTATTAGACGAAAAACTACGAGAAGTCAATTCCGATTATGATGCCAAAAGATACAAGGACATAGCTCTACAAGAACCTAAGGTCCATGCTGCTCCGACTGGTACATTTTACAATTGGATGAAAATAAGAGGTAAATTGGGTGGACAGAATAAAGTGCCAAGATTATCCAATACCAGAGAGTTTTTAGATGAGATACTCCCCATGATTCAATGATCATTTCTTCTCCTTGGCATCTAATATGTGCTGTTATTCCTTAAAGTCAATAATAGCAAGCCTAAAGAATAATAGAGGCTTTCATAAAATTGTAATTGACTATTAACCTTTCAGAAGGTATCTTGAGGTTCCCAAGTTTAATCTAGTGATGAAACAAGTTAGGATAGTTAAAATTATTGCCGTTTTGATGAGTTTACACTTCGGTGGAGTAACAATATACACCTATAACAACGACTCAATCGTCATAGAAACAGAAAGCGATTCCGATAGTGAAAGTGAGGATTCTAATAAAGAGCAAAAACTTTTTAGCCTTCACACAGGACATTCTGAAATAAGCATAGTAGAGAGAAAACCTGATTCTTTTTTTGCACAGTCCAAATGGAACGTACCCCATATTGAAATATCAAGCCCTCCTCCAGATTTGACATAAAAGATATTCATTCTTCTTTTTCATTTCTCTTATTTTATAATCATCATGGATAATAATAAAACAGGTATTTTCAGTAATATCAAAAACGATTTATCTGCCAGTCTGGTAGTCTTTCTTGTCGCTGTTCCTCTTTGTCTCGGAATTGCATTGGCCTCAGGTGCTCCTCTCTTTGCTGGAGTTATAGCAGGAATAATTGGCGGTATAGTTGTTGGCACACTTAGTGGGTCTTCCGTGGGTGTAAGTGGACCTGCTGCAGGCTTGTCTGTTATTGTCCTAGGAGCTATTCAAGATCTTGAAACTTTTCCAGTATTTCTTGCCGCAGTAGTGGTAAGTGGAGTTGTACAAATCGTTTTTGGTGTCGTCAAAGCTGGAATAATTGGATACTATTTTCCTTCTTCTGTGATTAAAGGGATGCTATCCGCCATTGGCATCATTATCTTTCTGAAACAAATACCTCATGCTTTTGGCTATGATGCAGATCCTGAAGGTGACCTAGAGTTTTTTCAACCAGATGGTGAAAATACTTTTTCGGAGCTTTATACAATGGTGGATTATATCAGTGAAGGAGCAGCCATCATTTTCTTTGCCTCACTCCTTATTCTTATAATATGGGAGCAGCCCTTCATGAAGAAGAATAAAATTTTTCAAATCATCCAGGGGCCATTGATCGTTGTAATTCTTGGTATTGTCGTCAACTTGCTTTTCAAAGGATCGGAACTTTACCTAGACCCAAGTCACATGGTAAAGCTACCAGTTTCAGGAAATGCGACAGAGTTTATAAATCAGTTTACTCTCTTTGAGCCATCAGCCTTGTTGAATAAAGATGTATTGATCATTGGAGCCACTATTGCTGTAGTAGGCTCATTGGAAACGCTACTAAGTGTGGAGGCGTCAGACAAGCTTGATCCACATAAAAGAATCACGCCAACAAATAGAGAATTAATTGCGCAAGGAGTTGGAAATGTCCTTTCAGGTATCATAGGAGGCCTTCCTGTCACACAAGTAATTGTACGAACTTCTGCTAACGTACAATCCGGAGGGCTAACCAAACTATCTGCTATAATGCATGGATTTTTACTATTGATTTCTGTGATTTTTATACCCAATGTACTGAACTTAATACCTCTTTCAAGTTTAGCTGCTATACTGATCTTGGTTGGATACAAATTAGCAAAGCCCTCTATTTTTAGAAAAATGTATTTGGCAGGACGCTCTGAGTTCATTCCATTCATAGTAACCATCATTGGAATCATTTTCACCGATCTACTCATCGGTATTTTACTTGGTCTGTGTGTAGGTATTTTTCAAATCCTATACTCGAATTTCAAAAAGCCTTATGCATTGAAGACCACTGAAGAAAATGGATCAACGAAAATGTACTTAGAATTATCTGAAAATCTTACCTTCCTGAACAAGGCGAGTATGATCGAAACCATTGCACATCTTCCAAACAATATCGAAGTAGTAGTTGATGCATCCAGATCACAGTTTATGCATCCGGATATTAAGGAAATTTTGATGGATTTTCAAGAAAATGCGCCTTACAGAAACATCAAATTGGAGATTTTTGGACTAGATGTTGACCATGTAGACCCTATGAAGAATTTGAAAAAAGTAGTTAAAGGTATTTAACACCTAAGTCCCTGTCAAACTCATCTGACAGGGATCTTTTAATCTTGATGGTCAATATAATTTTCCCACTTTTCTAAAACTTGAGTAAAATCTTCGGGCAACTCAGAATCAACAAATACCTTTTCTTTCGAAACTGGATGGATAAAACCAAGTGTTTTGGCATGTAATGCTTGCCTAGGAATCACTTTGAAGCAATTTTGGACAAATTGTTTGTATTTAGTGAAAACCGTCCCTTTTACGATCTCTCCTCCACCATATGTCGCATCATTAAATAGAGGGTGACCCATATACTTCATGTGCGCTCGAATCTGATGAGTTCTGCCTGTTTCAAGATTACACTTTAGGAGAGAAACATATCTCAAATCCTTGATCATTTCATAATGAGTGATAGCATGTCTCCCAAAGTCTCCATCTGGAAAAGGAGCTGTAATTCTTCTGTCTTTGAGACTTCTCCCCACATGCACGTCTATCGTTCCATTTGGCTCTTCAGGCACCCCCCAAACCAATGCATAGTAGGTCCGCTCTATTGAATGATCAAAAAATTGCTTCGCCAATCCCGTCATTGCTTGTTCTGTTTTAGCAATTACCAGCAACCCTGAAGTGTCTTTGTCTATTCGGTGAACCAGACCAGGTCTTCCAGCATTACCCTTCATTTCTGGAAGGTTTTGAAAGTGATATGTTAATGCATTAACCAATGTACCCGACCAATTTTGATATGCTGGATGAACTACCATTCCTGCAGGTTTATTCACAATTAAAAGATGATCATCTTCTAAAACTATATCTAGAGGGATATTTTCAGCTACGATCTCCTCATCTCTTGGAGGCTCAGGAAACATAATGGAGATATCATCTTCAGGGTGCACTTTATAGTTTGGCTTAACTACAATTCCATTCACTTTTACAAACCCTTCTTTTATTCCGTTTTGCACCTTTGTTCTGGTCACGTTTGGAAGACGATCCATCAAAAATTTATCTATCCGCAAAAGTTCCTGTCCAGCATCTACCAGAATACGATGATGTTCATACATCTCTTCTTCCAAATCATTTTGTTCGTCGCTCATGGCTGTAAATTTAAGGCATGGTTCAGCTTCCTACTCCAATTCAAGAATTATCAGACTCACTTTTTGATGATAAAGGACTAAGAGTATTTGTAAAACGCGACGATCTTCTTCATCCAGAAATAATGGGCAATAAATGGAGAAAGTTGAAATACAATTTAATTGAAGCCAAAAAATTAGAATTTGACACCATTGTCACTTTTGGTGGTGCATATAGCAATCACATAGCTGCAACGGCTGCCGCTTGTCAGGAATTTGGATTTAAGTCAGTGGGTATTATTAGGGGTGACGAATTAACAGCGGACAGTAACCCCACTTTGAGATTCGCAACCTATAAAGGAATGCAACTCAAATTTATTGACAGGAAAAGCTTTAGGGAACTTAGAGATAATCCTCTTAAGGTAAAAAATGAGTTTCCATGCACTTACATATTACCAGAAGGAGGAACTAATGCATTAGCGATAAAAGGATGTGCTGAAATTCTAAGTGAAAATAAAGATGACTTTGATCTTATCGTATGTCCAATTGGTACTGGAGGTACTTTTTGCGGATTAGTAGAGAGTAAAAATAAATATCAAAAAATCTTGGGAGTATCATCCTTAAAGGGTGACTTTATCATAAATGAAATAAAAAAGATGTTGTCAAACAACATAAAAGACAGCTTTGAAATCGATACTACCTATCATTTTGGTGGATATGCTAAGACCACTCCCGAGTTGATCGATTTTATCAATCAATTCAAAGAAAAATTTAGTATTCAACTTGACCCTATCTATACAGGTAAATCCTTTTTCGCCGTTTGGGATATGATCAAACGCAATAAATTCGAAAAAAACCTAAAAATAATGCTACTTCATACAGGAGGATTGCAAGGAATCGAAGGCTTTAATCGAAAAAATCAAAATATTATTCAATAAGAACTAAATTTAAAACAATTTGGAAGTGGTGAAAAAATTTGTGTTAATAACTTTTGCCGGAATCTTTATCCTTGGATGCAATACTGAGGATTTAGAATTCGATAATATCCAAGGTCCTAGTTTAGGAGGAACCTTCGGATTTCCCCTTGGTGAAACTAGGTACACCATGGGGGAACTAATTGATGAAATTGGCGGAGATGATCTAGAACTAGAAGAAGATAGTGCAACTTCAGTTTTAACAATCTTTTACCGAGACACTATTTCATATAATGCTCCTGACGATTTGGTAGAGATTAATGATATTGTTGATGGTGGAAGCATTCCCATTCCTGCCACAACAGGACCCACCAATCCCGACTTAGAAATCAACGACACTTTTAATGTAGAGTATAATCCTCAAAATGAGGAAAAACTTGATTCTGTCTACTATACGGAGGGAACACTTGAAGCAACAGTCACATCTTCTATTTCAGGCAACCTATCCTATACACTAACATTTGAAAACACTCGCAATGTCTCTACTGAAGCCCCAATTACGCTCTCAGGGAACGTTATTGGAGCTACATCTGATACACAATCGCAAGCATTGGCTAACCACGTGACCAGACTTACCAATGCTGCATCCAACGATTTTACTGTAGGTTTTTTGGGAAACATAACTTTAGACGCTACACAATCTACTAACGATACAGATTCTATTCGAGTTGAGTTCATCTATAGAGATCAAGTGTTTTCTGCTGTATTTGGAAAATTTGGCCGTGACACTCTGGCTGTTGGCAATCAGGAAATTGATTTAGGGTTTTTCAATGAAATAGGTGAAAGCGGAATAAAATTTGGCAACCCAAAAATGAGATTTGATATCAGAAATTCTTTTGGGTTAAATATGGGAATGGATTTGTCTGGTGTTCAAGGCGATGGTGGAGAAGGCACTACAGCTGTGAGCTTAACTGGAGATATAGTTGATAATCCTCCAAGAATTAGTGGGTCTACAGAGCTAAGCACGCCTGTACAAAGTATTTTTGAGATAAACGCTGAGAATTCAAACTTGGAAAACCTGCTTTCAAGCTCTCCTACTAGACTCATATTTAATGTATCAGGCCTAACAAACCCTACGGAAAATGATCTTTCAGGATCTAATTTCCTTCAACCTACTAGTGGAATTGAAGCTTTCATTGAAATGGAAATTCCAATGGAAGTTAAAGTATCAGACTTAGAGCAAACGGATACGATAAGTCTGGGCAATGGACTAAATATAAGCGATATAGATTCCGCTTTTCTCCGTGTCCATACGCTCAACGAAATTCCATTTTCTGTTTCGCTTAAAATCGATATTCAGGATAGCACTAATACAACTATATATACTATTACGGATAAGCTTGTGATCAAAGCTCCTTTCATTAACGTAAATGGTTTTGTGACCGATCCAGGTGGAGCAACTGAAGATATCCCATTCAGTGAAGAAGGAATAGAAGCACTTGGAAACGGACATCACCTAGTCCTGCGATTGGTTTTGAATACACCAGAAAGTGTTACTTCTAGAGATATTTTTGTTAAGCTCTTGGCTGACTATGCAATTGAAGTCAAGATCGGAATTGGTGGTACATTAAATGTAAAGTTATAGATGAAGAGAGTCTGTGTAGCCATAATAACTTTTTCCTGCCTCTTCGGCTCCCATGCACAGACTAGTGTTTCCTTCTATCACCTGAAAAACACTACCTTTCAAAATTCCTACCTGAACCCTGCGTGGGTTCCAGAAGGAAAAGTATTTCTTGGATTACCTGCATTGTCTGGAATACATGTTCATTACAATAATAAGCTGAGCTACAACGACATTTTCACTAAAGAAAACAATACGCAAAATGTAGATATTAGCAAAATCATTTCTAATCTTCAACCTCAAAATATTGTAACTACCCAAGTCAATCTTAATCTATTTCACTTTGGCTATAAATTCAATGCTGGAGCGACTCTAAGTATCTATGCAAATGAACGAGTCGAGACTGATTTTCTTTATTCGAAGAACCTAATTAAGTACCTCAACGGTGGAAACATTGATTTCCTAAACGATAAGTTGGTAATAAGTCGTGTTGGAATAAGAGCCCAACACTTTAGGGAAATAGGATTTGGATATGCTTTTCAACCAACTGATGAACTCAGTTTTGGGCTAAAGGCCAAATACATTCAGGGTTTTGCTGACGCCAGCACCCCTCATAACTTTAACGCAAATATTACCTCAAATGGAGAGTTTTTTGAAGTAGATGCACAAATAGAAAATGGTGTATTTAGAACTTCTGGTTTGGACATCTATCAAGGAAACGAAGGGAATCTAGTCTCGCATTTGATAAACAATTCAAATAGAGGGTACGCTCTTGATTTGGGGGTTGATTATAAATTATCAAGATATTATTCGATCGCTTTCTCCGTGCTTGACCTAGGTTTCATAAACTGGAATGAAAATATCGTAAATAAAACCGTAAGTGATACCACGTTTACCTATAGTGGTGTTGATTTAAGAGATTTGAGCGACGTACGTGAAACACTAGAGGATTCCCTTTTCAACAAGTTTAAGCCTACTGAAACTAATGATCCTTACCGAACATATCTCCCCACACGAATGTTTGCGAGTTGGTCCTATAATTATAGCGATGACCTTTCTTTCTCTGTTACCGCTGGTTCCCGATTGGTACAACGTCAATTTAAAATGATCTATGGAGGTGCTGTCACCTATAGATTTGGTAAAGCTTTAACAGCATCAGGGAGTTTAGTGAAAATGCCACAACAATTTTTCAACTTAGGAGCATCATTAGCGGCTAGAGGCGGTCCCGTTCAACTCTATATAGCTGCAGACCAAATTGTGAATTTTTCTGTCCCTGATGCAAAAGCACTAGACCTTCGGGTCGGCATCAATTTCATCTTCGGAGGATGGCATAATAGCGATAAATCGTCCAGGAGTAGTTATTCCAGTTCATCATCTTCATTTCGAGCGCCGAAAACAAAAGCTAAGGGGATAAGCACAGGTGTTTTCTTAGGAAAAGAGGTGAAAACGAAAAGAAGAGATGGTATTTATTCAATTATAAAAAGACAGAAAAGAAGACAAGTAGATACTCGCACTAAGAGACAAAAAGGAGTTAATAAAAACCCTCTTCCAAAGAAGAAGTTTGAAGAATAGTCTTTAGAATACGGCTCTAAACGTATCACTTAACTTCGAGAAGGCCTTTACTTTTATTTTGAATTGATCCAAGTCCTTTGACTTTAGGTTATGTTTTGAAATATAAATTTCTTTGAATCCAAGTTTCTCAGCCTCATTAATTCTATTCTCAATTCTATTTACGGGCCTAATTTCTCCGCCCAGACCTACCTCCGCGACAAAGCATACATCCTCACCTACTGGTGCATCCTCGAAAGAGGAAAAAATAGCTGTACAAATAGCCAAGTCAAGAGCTGTATCTTGTACCT
>CAYGTD010000135.1:0-9555 GCA_964352725.1 uncultured Roseivirgaceae bacterium | reverse complement strand
GTTTACCGTCGTGAAATGCACCTTTTGAAGTAGGTTATGTTGTGATGATGAGCTTCTCGTAATGAGTAGATCATAATTTCAGTAAATTAAGTAGACGATTTAAGTAGGGGTAAGGCGTGGATTCTGGATGAAGATTCAGGTTCGCTAGATTAGACGAAGTGCTTTAGTTTTTATGGTAGCCTTCGATTTTTTTGATACTCAAAATCGATACTATTTGTATCGTCTTCTCTTGAGTAAGGACTATTTCATATAGCAAGGACATAAAAAAAGGCTCCCCAGTGGGAAGCCTAAAAAAAAAATATGTTTTGAAAATATTACGCCTCTTTTTTGGCTGCCGTTTTTCTTGTCGTTCTTCTTTTTGGCTTCACTTCCTCCACAATCTCATCTTCTACATCCGAAAGAATTCTACCACAATGCTCACACACGATCAATTTCTTTTTCTCTCTGATTTCTGCCTGCATCTGAGGTGGTACTACGTTGAAACATCCTCCACAAGCTCCTCTTTTCACGGGCACTACAGCAAGACCATTTCGCATGTTCTTTCTTACCTTGTCATAAGACTTTATAAGTCTATCATCTACGCTCTTAGCAGCTTTTGTTCTGTCTTTCGCTATTTTTTGTTCGTCAGCTTCCGATTCCTGAACAATCGATTCTAGCTCTTTTCTCTTACCTGTTAAATCATTGTTTCTTTGCTCTAAGATCGCTTTAGTTCCTTCAGCTTCTTCTTTCTTAGATTCGATTTTCTCGTAAGCTTCTTTTATTCTTTTTTCAAGGATTTGAATTTCAAGCTGTTGCAACTCAACTTCTTTTGTGATTGCATCGTATTCACGATTGTTTCTCACATTCATTTGTTGCTCCTCATATTTTTTTATGAGTTTTTCAGCATCTTTTATCGCAACCTTGTTGTTTTCAATTGACTCCAATAAATCATTCTCATCCTGAGCCTGCTTATCCATTCTTGTTTGATAACCAGCAATTTCATCTTCGAGATCTTGAACTTCTTCTGGGAGAGCTCCTCTTACTTTTATTATCTCGTCAATTTTCGAATCTAGTTTTTGTAATTTTTCTAGTGCTTCAAGCTTTTGTGCAACTGTATTTTCCATTCAGAATTCTATAGATATTTGATCGGATTCGTGTCTACCTTCGACAAACGAAACGCAAATTTAGTGAAATTCTTAGTTAATACATCGTGTAAAAGTTCTTTAGTAAATACTTCACTTTCATAGTGCCCAATATCTGCAATAATGAGCTCACCATTTGCCTCAAAAAAGTCGTGATATTTGAAGTCAGCGGTAATAAAAATATCTGCTTTTTGCCTTATTGCATCATTTAATAAGAAGCTACCCGAACCACCACATAGTGCCACCTTCTTAACAGACTCGGAGGTGATTTGAGTGTGCCTTATTGTCTTCAAGTTCATTGCTTTCTTTAAAAAAGCAAGAAAGGAATTAGTCTCCATTGTTTCAGGTAAGTCACCAATCATTCCAGAACCTACTTCTTGATTTGAGTTAAGCAAATCTTGAAGGAAGTAGGATACTTCTTCATAAGGATGTGCTTTCATCATGACTGAAATAATATTTCCAGATAAATGTTTAGGCAGCAAAACTTCAATCTTGCTTTCATTTACTTTTTCAATCTGCCCTTTGCTACCAATTGTTGGGTTGGCATGATCATTTGGTCGGAAGTAACCATTTCCCAAAGTTTCAAAACGGCAGTTGTCGTAGTTACCGATTTTTCCAGCACCGGCTTGGTGCAAAGCGTCAATTAGTGATTCCTTAGCATTTTCGGGCACAAAGACTGTAAGCTTCGCAAGCGTGTCTTTCTTGGGGCGAAGAACGGAGGTATTTACCAATCCTATTTTATCCGCAATCTTCTTATTTACTCCTGAGATCACATTATCCAAATTGGTATGGATCGCATATATAGCAATATCGTTTTTTATGGCTTTCCTGATGCATCTATCAATCCAATGTTGATTCCCAATTTTCTTTATACCACTAAAAATGAAAGGATGGTGAGCTATAATGAAATTAGACTTTGTCTTTATCGCTTCTTCAATGACTTCTTCGGTAACGTCTAAAGCAATTAAGGCTTCTTTAATCTCTTGATCTTTTTCGCCAAGGAGTAGCCCTGAGTTATCGTACGATTCCTGTAGAGAAGGAGAGGCCCATGCTTCGAGAAATTGTGTGATATCTGCAATTTTCATAGTTATATTATGACTCAATGATTGAACAATGAAGCTGTAATTTAAGATGAATACCATGTATTTTGACAAAATGTGATAGAAGAGGAACACTTTTTGTAAATGGTGAACAAATGCACATAAGACTATCATTCCAATCGTTAAATTTGCACGTGCGATTAATATTATTTCTAATAACGGTACTTATATTCTCAGCTATTTCAGCTCAAATTGTGGATGATTCTACCAAGCAAGTGTATGGTCCCACTACCACCAAGTTTACATTTGAGGACAACATTGTAAATAACATTGAAAAGTATTTCTTAGTCGATACTTCACTCTATTACTTTGAAAATGAACACTTAAGTCAAGAAGAATGGAATCGATATCAAGATTTAGGAAGTATTGGTACAGCGCTCTTCCCAATTTACTTTCCAGCGCAAAATAGGATAGGAAGAACTTCGGGTTTGAATGCATACGCTCCATATGCAATTAAGCCATCTTCCATTAAATATTACGATACAAAATCCCCTTTCTTAAATCTCTTTGCTTTCCTAGGTGGTGGGAATAGAAATGTAATCGACGTTAACTTTTCTAGAAATGTAAACGAGAATTGGAATGTAGGATTTGACATAAAGAAAATCACAACGGATAAGCAATTGGCCAGAAATGCTGCTGCGGATCGATTGGTGATTGGTTCTAGCTTTGACTTATACACCCATTATAAAAATGCAAAGGTTCCGTATCAAGCTTTATTCAATGTTTCCGTTTTTTCACACAAAGTAGTAGAGCAAGGAGGTGTTTTATTTACCGATGATTCATTGCGTTCAGATTTTTTTCAATACAACAATGTTGGCTTGGCTTTAAATGATGCTCAAAATCAAGTAAAGCACGTTCGGTGGCATCTCTACCATGATTATCAGATTGCAGAGCAGTTTCAGATCTATCATAGGTTAGATAAATACAAGGAAGAATCACTGTACGATGATTCGGAAGGGGGTACGTTCAATGGTTTCAACCAATACAGCGATTTTTATACCAATTTCTTTTTTGACCCAACTAACACAACTGATCAAACCAATTTCAATACGTTTGAAAATGAAGCCGGATTGAAAGGCGACTTAGCAAATATTTTTTATCGAGGATACGTTAAGCTGAGATCGGTAAGTCAAGAAATGATGTCTGTTGATACTTCGGAAAGCACTCAAGTGACGACTTTAAATAGCCTAACTGAGAAATATCTGGGAGGGTATGCTCGATTCGATTGGAGAGATAAGTTTGCCGTAATTGCTCGAGGTGAAATTGAACAAGGCGGAGAGTTTCTGCTCAACGGAAGCATCAATAGCGAACTATTGAAAGCAGAGTACGAAACCAAGAAATATAACGTGCCATTTATCTATGTGCGTCAAAACAGTAACCATCACAACTGGAACAATGATTTTGAAGGAGTATTGGTAAACAGACTGGCAGGTAGTTTGAACCTGAAATATAAGGGGATAGAGTTAATCCCTAAAGCTTCTTTTACCACCTATAATAATTTCGTTTATCTAGATACGGCAATCGTTCCTCAGCAAATTTCAACAGCGACAATTATTTCCTCAATAGGAGGTCATGTCAATATTCGATTGAGTAATAAGAAGAAGGAGACATTACATTTCGAGAATGAAATAATAGCCACTAATGTCTCTGGGGGCGCTGCAAATGAAATACGGATTCCAGCCCTTTTTTACAATGGTAAATACTATTGGGATGGAATGTTTTTTGAAGATAAAGTGCCCTTTCAAATAGGAGTTAATTTGCATGCTCAATCAAGCTACTTTGCAAATGCGTATGCGCCAGAAATTCAGCAATTTTATGTGCAAGATGATTTTGAAATAACGGGCTACTACCAAGCAGACTTATTCGTGAATATGCGAGTAGAAAATGTGACAGTAGCCTTGAAATGGCTTTATCTTAATCAGCCGCCTGATAATGGCTACTTCGCTTCTCCTTATTACCCCAATCAACCAAGCACTCTGAACCTTTCGGTACGATGGCTGTTTTTTGATTAACTATGGAACCAAACAAAACTACCTTGGGACTAGAGCTTCCCACAGACCCAAGATGGGTAAATATTGCTGAGAAAAATCTGGAAGAAATCCTTATTGATCACGCATACTGTGAGCAAAAAGCGGCTTCAACATGCATTTCGTTAATCGTTTCATTTCCAGAGTATGAAAAATTGGTAGAAGAATTAACGCCGATTGTTGCGGAAGAATGGGCTCATTTCGAGCTAGTTCTTGCTCATATGAATAAGCGAGGATATAAGTTGGGGCAGAAGAGAAAAGATGAATACGTAGTAGAACTACACAATGCATTACGAAAAGGAGGGAGTAGAGTTGATCAATTGACCGAGCGATTGTTGATCAGTGCATTAATAGAGGCAAGAAGCTGTGAGCGATTCAAATTGCTCTATAAAAACTTGCAAGATGAAGAGTTGAAACGATTCTACTACGATCTCATGGTTTCAGAGGCGGGGCATTATCACACCTTTATAGCGCTTGCTAAGGAATACAATGGGGAAGAGAAAGTGGAGAAAAGATGGAGAGAGTTTTTGAATACCGAAGCAGAAATTATGAAGCAATTGGAGCCTCGATCTGATCGAATGCATTAATTTCAATTGTATTATTTACCTTCATTAATTCTTCAATAAATCCTTTTTCGTCCGCTGGTGAAAATGGCATATCATCATACTTTGCGTACTTTATTTTAAGCGGATTTCTCGCTAATGCAGGCTTCATGACGGCACTAATACCAAACATTGAATCGTATCTATCAATGCTCAGGATATTTTTTATTTCAATTTTACCTTTAAAAGGACCTGTTCTCCAATGTAGATGTTGTGCATCAATTGTGTAATAAGTATTTGTATAAATACTTGCTAATAAAATAGTGGAGCTTGCTAATGTTACGTTTACAATAACCATCGCTGTACTAAAACTACCAATTATTAAAGGGATACATAATATCCAACAAGCAATAATAGGCAACCAAACAATGGCAGCTAAAACCCAATCCACTCTAGAGTAAAATCTTTTCATTACGTTTTTTGCTTTTTCTTTTTAGCTGCAGGAAAAAGAATATTATTGAGAATGAGGCGATAGCCTGGAGAGTTTGGATGTAGGTTAAGGTCCGTAGGGGGTTCATTTACATAGTGTTGATAATCTTCAGGATCATGACCTCCATAGAATGTCCAAAAACCTCTCCCCATAACTCCATGTATATATTTTGCTTCATTTAGACTTCCGGTTTCTCCCATCACAATTACATCTCCTTTAATTAGGTTGCTCTTAAAGCCAGTTGTCTGTCCCATAAATCCATGTACAATTTGTGTGTGATTCTGAGTCAGCATGGTAGGAATAGGATCCCATTTAGCAGAAAATTGAAATAAACTGAAGAAATCATTCTGTTCTACCAAACCTCTTGCATTGGCCTGATTGTCTATATTAGAATACTCATAAACCATTTCATCCCGCTCCAAAACAAAGTTTTCAAACGCAAAGGTTTTAGAAAAATCTAATAAGGATTGTGCTCTTGGATTAGCAGGATCACCGTCATAAATTGTTTCCACAATGTCTAATCCTTCTGCTGCTAAGGCAATGTCATAAGTATCTGTCGCAGAGCACATAGCAAACAAAAAACCTCCACTAGCTACATAGGATTTAATGGCTTTTACAGTAGCCAGTTTAAGTTGAGATACTTTATCAAATCCATGTTTCTTTGCTGATTGCTCAGCTTCTCTTTGCTGCTGTTGATACCAAGGAAAATGATGATATGATCTGTAGAATTTACCATATTGACCGGTGAAATCTTCATGATGAAGATGGAGCCAATCATACTCAGGAAGTTTATCTCCCAAAATTTCATCATCAAAAATGACGTCATAAGGAATTTCAGCATATGATAAAACCAAGGTAACAGCATCATCCCAGGGTTGCTTGCTTTTAGGAGAATACACGGCGATTTTTGGAAATTTTTCTAATTTCATCACATCCATATTGGATGATGGACTTCCGATCACATTGAGAATGTCATTAGCTTCCGCGTCAGAGATTACTTGATAGGAAACACCTCTAATCACGCATTCATTTTCAAATGCTTGTAAATGCTTCACCATAAAGCTGCCACCTTTATAATTGAGCATCCAATCAACGTTTACCTCTTTTGTTAAAATCCAGTAAGCTATTCCATACGCCTTTAAGTGATTGGATTGTGTATCATCCATTGGGATCACGATATATGCCGCCCGAAGTGGAATGATAACACTTAGAAAAATAATTGAGAAAATTCCCCGCATAAGCATCTACTTTTGTCTTTACAACGTTAATCAAAACTTAGTGTTTTTGTTAGAATCTAAACAATTACTCTTTTGTAGCAATTCAACTGTACGAACGATCTAATTGGATGATAACACACTAAATTTACTGACCAACCTATGAATTTACGCGAAAATATATCCGAAGGCATTAAGTCCATCAAAGCAAATAAGCTAAGAACCTTTCTTACAGCTGCCATTATTTCGATAGGGATAACATCCTTGGTTGGTATCCTTACTGCGATTGACGGCATTCAGAGCTCGATAAATACTAGTTTCTCAAGTTTAGGAGCTAATACATTTGATATAGAGGACCGAAGAAATAGAGGAAATGACGATGGGAAAAAAGCAAAAGTCTATCCTAAGATCACTTATTATGAGCAGTTGACTTTTAAAGAAAAGTATGATGGACCTGGAGTAGTTTCGATATACACTGTAATTACAGGTCAAGCAGAAGTAAAATATGGGTCAAAGGTGACCAATCCAAATCAGGTAGTAAGAGGAGGAGATGAAAATTACCTAACTGTAGATGGATATGATGTGAAAGAGGGACGACCATTCTCGGAAAACGAAAGCTTGAACGGTAGCTATGTCGCTTTGGTAGGGAATCAGGTAGTTGATGCGCTTTTTGAAGATAATGAGAGCCCAATTGGAAAGAAAATTAGCTTGATGGGTTCTAAGTTTAGAATAATAGGAACACTAAAAGAACAAGGAGGAGCAAGTGGTACTTCCAGCATTGATCGTACCATCATCATCCCGATGCAAACAGCTAGAATCATAGCTCCTGAGCGAAATTTTGGATATGAAGTGGCAGTTGCAGTGCCTAGTCCAAATCCGCAAGACATGGAAAACGCCATGGAGATTGCTCGTGGGTTAATGCGAACAATAAGAAGAGATCCATTGGGAGAAGAAGATTCTTTTGATCTGACCGCCAGCAAGTCTTTGGCTGAGCGAATGGGAGAGATAACAGGTTACTTAAGAGCTGGAGGTTTTACCATTGGATTTGTAACGCTCATTGGAGCATCCATCGGATTAATGAATATTATGCTTGTTTCTGTGACAGAGAGAACCAGAGAAATAGGAGTAAGAAAAGCCCTTGGAGCAACACCTTTAAAGATTAGACAGCAATTCCTAATTGAAGCCATTGTGATATGTCAAATGGGTGGAATTGGAGGAATCATCTTTGGTATGCTTATTGGCAACCTCACCTCAACACTTATTTTCAACTCGGGATTTATTGTGCCTTGGTTATGGATGTTTGTTGCGGTAGCAATAGGAGTTGTGGTAGGATTGCTTTCTGGCTATATCCCAGCTCATAAAGCATCTAAACTTGATCCAATCGAGTCACTAAGGTTTGAATAAGGTTATTTAAAATAATCAACGGCTAAAAAACCGTTGATTATTCATGATTTCAACAATCAGAAATCAATGCTTAAACCAAAGTATGGCATCACGTACTTATTTGCCTTATACGATCCATCTGCCGTAGGAGTAAAGCTCCAATAGTAATCCAAACCTGTCGCTAAAAATTTATTCAAGTGATAAATCACTCGAGCTTTGGCTAATGATCGCTCGTCAAATTTAAATGCATCTCCCAGATCTGTTAAATCACCTTTAATGTAAGATGCATTTAATGTGAATTTACCAGCTACACGTTCAGCATTTGCGTTTAGTTGTACAATAGCAGGAGACTCTGCGGAGATATTATCTGGAATTAAAAGACTACCCCCTAATTGAACGGTTTTTAATATGTGCCCTGTTAAGCTGCCATAGATTCCTTTTTTCTCTCTAGCGCCAATTAATGATTCAATTCTCGCATCTTTATTGATTTCGTATGTAGCATTAAAAAATTGTGGCAAGTAGTAATCGGAATAACTCAATCGCTCAATTCTTACATCAGTGCTCAGCACATCTGCAATGAAGTGAAACCTGAAATTAAGTCCTGCAGAAACACCATTTCCTGGCTTGAAATCATCATTTCCGAGGATCCTCATAGCTTCAGCATTTAATGAATCATTCTCAATATTCAATTTGGAATAAGTAGCAAAAAGATCAATCTGAATAAATGGCACCCTTAAAAGAGTAACGCCCATATCAAGACCAAATCCATTCACTCCATCACTTGTATATTGATATGTTCCAATGGAATCACCTGGTATTATATCAGTCTGATCTTTGTCAGAGATGAATGCTGCTCCAAATTCAATTGTTTTAGCTATTGGAATACCTGTTTTGGCTAGAGGTCTCACATAAGGGCGAATAGCTAAAAGATTTCTTGATGCAGGATCAAAATCACTATACATTAATTCAATACCACCCAATCCCTGATAATTAATATCAGAATGAATCCCTACTTTTCTTTTTTCAAAGCTCGTAGAGTTGGTATACTGATTTACTAAACCTCCAAAGCCAATCATGGTGCCGTTAAGCTCTCCAACTTTCACATATACAGGATCTACTTTCTGTTGACCATATCGGATATATCGAACCAATCTGGCAACTCCAACGCCATCTTTAAAAATTTCCGTTCTCACTTTCTGTGATTCCAATCCGTAAAGAATGGGAACATTTAATCCAACTCCTACCTTACCAATGGCAAACTCAGGTGATAGCACCATACCAACATAATTTTCATTGCCTATTTGGGTATAAGTGATGCCACCCGTAAAATTCCCACCTGAATCTCCTGATGCTATTGGAGCTCTAAAGTCCTCAATAGGAGGGTCATTAGATGTATCTCTTCTTTCCTTCTTTGGTTTTTTTTCTTTTTTCACTTCTTCTACGGGCTCTTCCACAGGTATTTCTTCTTCTGGTTGCTCTTGTTGCACTGTATCTGGAGGGATAGTATCTAATGGAATTTGCGGAATCTCATCAAGCTTTAAACTGTCAGATGGAGTATTTAATGAATCCAAAGGGATACTCTGATTAAGAGAGTCCAAAGGGATGGAAGTTTGTTTAAGCGAATCAGCCGCAGCTGTAGGCTCATTTTTCTTCTTTTTCTTTTTCTTCTTTTTAGTAT
>CAYGTD010000134.1:0-9568 GCA_964352725.1 uncultured Roseivirgaceae bacterium | reverse complement strand
GTAAAAAACCTTATTGCGCCTCTTTCTTATTCAACTATTTCTTTCTTCAACTTAAATAACTTGAAGGGGCTTGTTATTTGTAATTAATGGATAGCTGGATTGATGATGACATTTGATCTCATCATGTATTTCACCAGAAATATCAACTGGTATAGGCTCCATATCGAAACGGAGTAATTGACGCATATGATCCTGAATTGACAATTTTTTCTAACTAAAGCAAATTCCATCAGTACATCTGCATTGGTGGAATGTACTTTAGTTATTATCACTTAATTTAATAATTTGCTGCATGCATATTTTAATATCTTCACAGATTAAAAATTATCAATGCGACTCATTCTAATCCTTCTTATATCTAGTAGCCTATACTCTTATGGTCAAGAAAGACAGACGATCATAAAAGTATTCTCTGGTTATTCTACTTCACCAGAAGAAAGTGTGGGCTTTAATACAAGAACAACCTATGATGAAAAAGAATTTGACCTCTTTAGATCAATATCAATTGCTTTTCAAAAGCAAAAAAGATTTCATGAAATAGAGGTTGATAAAATGAAGATTCAAAATGAGGAATTTGAAACAATCAGTAATGGACTAATAACCAATGGTCGTGAAACATTGACAACATCCATAAAACTGAGATATAGTTATAATTACATTCTCAATTATGAAGCTAAAATGAAAGTAATTGTAGGTGTATCAACGTCTCCATATTTTGAGAAGGAATTCATTGAACCATTGGTTGGCTCATTTGATAGGTCCAACATATCATTTGGAGCTGTAATTGAATTGATTCCAAAAATTCAATATCAACTATCAGAGAAATTTCTAATTGAATGTAATATGCCAATACCAGTAGCTACTTTACAATTAGAAAGACAAAGGAATTTTGATCCTTCAATAACGATAGAACAGCAAAAGAGAAGTGATTCATCAGTTTCTTTTTTAGACTATCCCTATCAAATTTCTTTGGGAATTGGCTATCAATTCTAGGTTTAGAAAAAATGAAACAGCTTCTAAGTCAACTATCTTCAAAACATAACAACCTTTTCCTCATTGACGGAATAGGTGCACTTATTTCTACCTTTTTTCTAGGAATTGTATTGGTGCAATTGGAATCATACATAGGTATACCTGTAAGTATACTTTATGTATTAGCAGGAATTGCCCTCGTATTCGCAGCTTACTCACTGAGTTGCTATGCGCTCACTCCTAATAAATGGTCTTCCTATTTGAAAGCCATCGCTATTGCTAATACGATGTATTGCTTTCTTACCATGGGATTAGTGATTTATTTTTATAATCAACTTACACTCTTAGGATTGATGTATTTTCTTTTAGAAATAACAATCATTATTCTAATCGTCCGAATGGAAGTTCTAGCTATCCACCGCTCGTAAAAACAAGCATGGTTTACTTCTATACCTACTCACATGAGTGCTGTTCAGCAGGAGCTGATACAGTATGCTTATTTAGCGTGAGCCAATCGGTGCTTTTATTACACTCGTGACATAGTGGAACAATTCTCCAAGTATCATCACCACTTTTTCTCTTTACATGTGCTCCGATCTTCGCTGGATTGGTACAGCTTTTGGATCTGCAGTCACCTACAGATTCACGCGTAATTTTCTCCCAATGCTTAAGCCACGAGCTGCAACATACACAGGCTCGAGCTGAATTTTTGTGTATTACTTTTACTTCCATAGCTTTAGTAAGATACGGAATTGATCGTCATAATGAAATATGCAACTATTCCTAAAAATGAGCATCATTCATAGTAGGTAACCGAACACCTTAACTTAACATAAAATGAAAACTAGATCCCTACTCATATTTGTTATTGCATTAGTTATCACCACCTCTCTTCATGCTCAAAAAAAGAAGCAAGAAGTCCAGCTACCTGAAATAGCTAAGGAACTGAAAAAAATGAGAGATACTGAGCAAAAAATGCGAATAAAATGGTCAGGAATGGTAAAAAAAGGAAAGACTGAAACAGAAAAATTTAAAGAATTAACTAAAGCCTCCATCGCAGAAGATCGAGCCAACACTGCTCGTATGCGAGAGATTGTGACACAATATGGCTGGCCTACTTATGATCTAGTTGGTAAAGGGCCTAGCAGCAACGCATGGCTAATTGTACAACATGCAGATAGAAATCCATTATTTCAAGCAAAGTGCCTGCCACTATTAAAAGAAGCTGTGGATAATGGACAAGCAAATCCAAGCAATTATGCTTATTTATATGATCGTGTACAGGTCTCTAAGGGTGAAAAGCAATTGTACGCTACACAAAGTTCAAGTAACAATGGACTATATGAAGGTTCCTTCTATGCGCTAGATGATGAATCTAACGTTCAAAAACGAAGAAATGAAATGGACATAGAGCGAGCAGTAGTAGACTATGCTACATCAATGGGCTTTGAGTACACTATTCCAACTGAAGAAGAAGCTGTGGAAAGAGCAGCTCAATTGGTAGCCAACTACCAAGACAACTTAGCCCAAGCAAAGCAAGCAATGGCTTCAGGGAAGTATGAAAAAGGAGCTAACTTCTATCTAGAGGTCACTACAGCCAATGGCTCTGTAACTACAGAAGATTTCATAGAAGCAGCAAGAGCCTTGTCATTGGCAAAGCACGCAGAAGCAAAAAAAGGAACTTTATTTCTGACTAGAGCACTTGCTCGCGGTTGGGAGGGTTTTGATCAAGTAAAAGATCATCCAGATTTTGCTTATCTGAAGGAAGCCCACTCCTTTAATTGGGAAGATTTCTTGATTACCGCTGAGCAAGCAGATTTGGATAGGTAATATCAGATTGCGATAAGAAATTAACCCTTAATAAAACGGTCATAGGATAAAAGATTATTCCGCCTAACTATCTTTGCAACCTATGCCAGATTTTAAGAAATACATCTCTTTATCAGCTACTCCAGAGGAAGTATATGCCGCATTGACTTTCGAGCCTACCGTTGAGCTATGGACGTCATCTCCAGCCACCATAGTACCAAAGATAGGAGCGGAATTTTCCATGTGGGATGGTAGCATTTCTGGGAAATTCGTAGCACTTGAAACTGGCAAGATGATCCAGCAAGAATGGAACTTTGGTGAACTTGATGAGCCATCCATCGTGACCATCAAAATGCATGAAGACAAAAAAGGTACTTCGCTGGAGATCAGACACACCAATATTCCTGAGGAGAGTTATAAGGAAATCGTGGAAGGTTGGAATCAGGTCTATTTATTCGAACTAATGGATTTCTACAGTTGATCAACGTTAGATTGAAAACCTTTCAATAAACTAATGATCATTTTTATCCTCTATTCAGCTAGCTAAAATTCCAAAATTGAACGTATAAAACCTTCTTCCCTCTTCATGGTTATTATTCCATGACTAAAAACTATTTAATCGTTGGAGGAAGCACAGGAATCGGACTTCAATTAGTAAAAAATTTATCTGAGGAAGGACATTCAGTTATTGTTCTATCGCGAACCAAAGAACATTTGAATAGCATTAAAAATGTATCTCACATCGAGTATGATGTCACATCTGAGGAACTACCCTCTCTTGAATGGGAATCATTGGACGGTTTCGCATATTGTCCTGGCACCATCAATCTCAAGCCATTTGCACGTCTCAAATCAACTGATTTCCTAGACGATTTCAACATCAATGTACTTGGAGGCGTGAAGCTTTTACAGCACGTACTTCCAATGCTTAAAAAATCAGAAAATGCTTCAGTTGTATTTTTTAGTACAGTTGCCGTACAACAAGGGATGGGATTTCACTCATCAGTTGCAGCCAGCAAAGGAGCGTTAGAAGGGTTAACCAGATCATTAGCCGCTGAATTAGCCCCGGGTATCAGAGTGAATTGTATAGCTCCATCAGTAACTGATACACCACTTGCATCAAGATTGCTCTCCTCAGCTGAAAAGAAGGAAGCATCCGGCAAAAGACATGCGCTTAACCGAGTAGGCACATCAGAAGATATTGCTAATATGGCCCACTTTCTTTTGTCTGCTAAATCAGGATGGATAACAGGACAGATCATTGGAGTAGACGGAGGAATGTCTACCTTGAGGTCTATATGAAAATACTATTAACAGGATCTACTGGATACATTGGTAGACGATTGCTACCTCAGCTAGTAAAAGAAGGTCACCATGTAGTATGTCCTGTAAGAGATAAAAGAAGATTTGATTTTCAAGATTTTGATGACTCATTTCTGAAATCGATAGAAGTAATAGAATGTGATTTTCTGAATGAGGAAAGCTTAAAAAAGCTTCCAAAAGATGTTGACATCTCATATTATTTCATTCATTCGCTTACGTCAAACAGTAAGCAATTCAGTGAATTAGAGAAATCAACAGCCATCAATTTCTCCAATTATATTTCCACCACGAAGTGTCAGCAAATCATCTATTTAGGAGGAATTGCCAATGACGATCAACTCTCTGAACATTTAGCATCACGACAAAACGTAGAAGGAATTTTAAAAGAAAGTAGTGTTCCTCTTACTGTGCTCAGATCTGCTATCATTATTGGATCGGGTGGTGCTTCGTTTGAAATTATACGCGATTTAGTAGAAAAGCTCCCCTTCATGATTGCGCCAAAATGGCTAAATAGCAAGTGCCAACCCATTGGGGTAGCCAATGTGATTGAGTATTTAATGGGTGTTCTTCAAAACGAAAAATCATATAATAAAATATTCGATTTAGGAGGCGCAGATATCCTTACTTACAAACAGATGCTTTTGCAATTTGGAGAAGTGCGAGGGCTCAAAAGATATATCCTTACTGTGCCCGTGCTCACGATTAGGCTCTCATCATTATGGCTTTACATCGTGACTTCTACCTCTTATCGCCTCGCGAGAAATTTAGTTGACAGCATGAAAAATGAGGTGATTGCGAGAGACAATAGCATAGATGATTTGGTAAATGTAAAAAAGCTGACATATAAAGAATCGTTAGAAAGAACGTTTCAGAAGATTCAACAAAAGCAGATCATTTCTAGCTGGAAAGACTCTATTGCCAATCCTGCTTTCAATACTATTTTCATAGATCAGATAGAAGCACCTAAGCACGGGTGCTTCAAAGACGTACAGACTATTTCCTTTGATCGCAATGTGGATGAAGTCATCGAAAACATGTGGGCCATAGGCGGAGAACGAGGATGGTATTATGGTAATTTTCTGTGGCGAATTAGAGGCTTCATGGACAAACTAGCAGGTGGAGTTGGGCTGAGACGTGGTAGAAGAAGTCCTAATGACTTAAAAGATGGAGATGCGCTAGATTTTTGGAGAGTATTGTATGCTAATAAGAAAGAGCACCGCCTTCTCCTCTTTGCAGAAATGAAGCTCCCAGGTGATGCGTGGCTCGATTTCAAAATAAAAGAGCAAGATGGGAAGCACTGCTTAATTCAAACAGCCACTTTCAGACCATTAGGCGTTTGGGGAAGAGTATATTGGTACTTGGTACTCCCCTTTCATGGTTTTATTTTTAAAAACATGGCTAAGAATCTTGTTGCTTACAGGGAGAAATGAACACTTCATTAAGTTCTATTAAGGGGATATTCCTTATTAAGGAAAGTTGAACATTAAAATGACGAAACGCTAAATGAATAAATCAAAAGTCACTCTTTTCTGGTTCCGAAGAGATTTTCGATTAGAGGATAATAGAAGTCTCTTTCACGCACATCAGGAAGAAAATCCAGTACAACCTATCTTCATTTTTGATACCAACATCCTTGATGACTTAACAGAGAAAAAAGACGCCAGAGTAGAGTTTATTCACCAAGAAATAACACGGCTACAAGATGAAATACAAACGCATGGAGGAACCATGGATGTGCGAGTTGGGAAACCAATAGAAGTATGGAAAAAACTCGTGAAAGACTATGATGTAAAAGCCGTCTGGGCCAATAAGGATTACGAACCTTATGCAAGAGAACGCGATAAAGAAATCTATGATTTTCTAAAAGATCAAGGCATTGAGTTTAAGGCAAAAAAAGATCATGTCATTTTCGAAAAAGATGAGATAGTCAAATCCAATGGCGATCCATACGTGGTGTATACCCCCTATAGCAAACTATGGAAGAACACCTTAGAAGGTGGCCACCTAAGTGGCTACAAATCAGAAGAAGGAGCCAACTGGCATCAAACAGAAGCGAAAGACCTTCCTAGTTTGGAAGAAATAGGCTTTGAACCTGCAGGAATTGAATTTCCTGATCGTCTGCTCAACGAAAGTGTGGTAGAGAAATATGACGAGACCAGAGATATACCTGCTATAAGAGGCACTAGCAGAATGAGCCTCCATCTCAGATTTGGAACTATAAGCATTCGTGAAATGGTAAAACGTGCCAAATCACTGAATGAGAAATATCTCAACGAGCTAATTTGGAGGGATTTCTACCAAGCTATTTTATGGCATTTCCCCAAAGTGGTAGAGGGCAATTTTAGTGCAAAGTACGACGGTATCAAATGGAGAAACAACGAGGAAGAGTTTAAGAAATGGTGTGAAGGAAAAACAGGCTATCCCATTGTAGATGCAGGCATGCGAGAGTTGAATAAAACGGGTTTTATGCACAATAGAGTACGAATGATAGTGGCTAGTTTTCTTACCAAACATCTATTGATAGACTGGCGATGGGGTGAAGCCTATTTCGCAGAAAAATTACTCGACTTTGAGCTAGCTTCTAACAATGGAGGATGGCAGTGGGCTGCCGGTACAGGTGTAGATGCAGCTCCCTACTTCCGCATTTTCAATCCGTATTCTCAAACAGATAAGTTTGATCCTCAATACAAATACATCCGAAAATGGGTACCAGAGTTTGAAATGAGCTCTTATCCAGACCCGATTGTGGATCACAAAGAAGCCAGAGAAAGATGCCTAGAAGTATATAAGGAAGGTATCGCTTCTTAGTGTTAGCTACAAAGGAAGTATTAAGTTGCTTTGAAAAACCGGCTACACGATTCTCAGTTACACGCATATTGGAGGGATAACGCGCACTCTTGCTATATTTGAAAGGTAGATAACAGGAATACTCCTGTTATTATGTTGTTGTAGCCAATTAGACAAAAAAAATCACAAGAGCCGAAACCCTTGTGATTTTAAAAAGTTAACTGAGGATTTTATGATTAAGACGAAACGCCTCCAAGTAGTTCTTCTAATTGCATTTCTTTAAGAACTCTGTCTTGAATGGGTTGGGTTAATTCGTTAATTTCATCAACGCCCCAAGTTATTCCTACCACGGTTCGTGTTGGACGTTTGTCAAATGGCATTTCTGCTAATTTCAAATAAGCATCTACTACCCATTGTGGGTCTGGAGCATCTTCACTTTGCAAAATTTGAGCAAAATTTTCACCCATAGCTGTGGGAACTCCCGCTAGCTCACCATAAGATTCGAGCGTCTGGCTATGTTCAGGTACTTGACCTGATGCCAATAACCCTGTTCCAAAAGGTCCAGGTTCTACCATTACTATATCCACACCAAAAGGCGAAACTTCATAACGTAAGGCTTGGGAATAACCTTCTAAAGCGTGTTTGGTAGCAGTATATGTTCCGAAAAATGGTGGAGACATACGACCAACTAACGAAGATGTATTGATAATTAAACCTGAACCTGAGCTTCGCATTGAAGGCAGAACCGCTTGCATTGTTCTAATAGCACCATAATAGTTGGTTTCCATTTGCCACTTTGCCTGCTCAACGCTATAGGCTTCAGTAATACCTATATACATAATGCCTGCATTATTAATTAGAATATCAATATTTCCTACTTGCTCAAGGATACTATTCATAGCTTCTTTCACAGAAGTATCATTAGTAACATCCATATCAACTACCGTAATGAGAGATGAATATGCTTCTAATTCTTTCTTTACCTCTGCGTTTTTTCCTTCAGGATTTCGCATTGTAGCAAATACTTTGTTGCCTTTATCGGCAAAATCTTTAACGGCTTTTAAGCCAAATCCGCTACTTGTTCCTGTGATGATTATATTTTTCATTATTATTAATTGTTAAAACCAAACATCCCGTTATTATGAGCTAAACCTTCAGTAGGTATTTCTTGAATCACATCCCAATGCTCTACTATTTTGCCATTTTTTACACGGAATAAATCGTAAAACACTTGATTCTTAGCCATCAATTCGCCTTCGCTAACGGTAAGAACAAAGTTCCCTTCGCCCAAAACTTTGTGGAGTTTGTTGTATTTGAAAACTATATTTTGGGAAGCCAAGTATTGAAAGAATTCTCCAAGACCGTTCAATCCATCTTTGATTTGCGGATTGTGTTGGTCGTATTGCTCGGCACTGATATACTCTGCAATTTTATCTGGATTTTTACCCATTGGGATGTCATTAATAAAGGAAGTAACCAAGGCTTTATTGGCTTCGGTTTTGTCTAAGTCCTCAACAGTTTTTGGTCCATCAGTTTGACTTCTGCCGCTTGCAGATTCATTCTCTAAAATGGTCATTGCGTCCCAATGCTCGGCTACTTTTCCGTTTTCATCAACACGTATAATATCAAATGCTACCATTTCATCTGCACCAAATGGTTTTGCATTTTTCCAAATGTTGTGCATAAATACATAATCGCCATCTTGAAACATTCGCACGTTTTCGGCATACGTTCCGTGTTCTTTTAAAACTGGTAATAAACCAATAAAAGGCTCTAAACCAGTTGGCACAAATGGATTGTGTTGAATGTAATCGGCATTTGCAAATTTGCGCATAGTTTCTGCGTCTTGTTTGGCTACTGCACCTAAGAAAGTGCCAACGATTTCTTTGTTGTTCATTGTTTTTTCTTCTGTTTGATTATTCTCACTTGTTGAATTTGTTTTTGTTGTGCCACAGGAAGCAAGAATGCCTGTTAACGCAAATACTGTGATTACCTTTTTCATTGATTTCAATTTTTATTAATTTTTATTACTTGTGTTTCGCAAGCAAAAATACAATAACACTTTTAATATGCAAGTAATATTTCGAATTAATTTCATTTTGCAAGTAAAAAAGTATAATTTACTATCTTTGTAAGAGAAAAAAAGTAACAGCCAATGGAAACAAAATATAGATGCAATTGCCCGTTTACTTCCGCTCTTGATGTTTTGGGTGATAAATGGATGTTAGTAATCATCAAGCAAATGCTAATAGAAGACAAAGAAACTTTCAAGGATTTTACAGAAAGTGATGAAGCCATTGCAACCAATATTCTTTCCAGTAAACTGAAACAACTGGAGGAATTTGGGCTTATTACAAAGTCTAAACTACCCAACAATAAGAAGTCGGTTTACTACCACCTTACGGATAAAGCGTTAGATTTAACGCCAATAATTTTAGAATTAGGAATTTGGAGTGATAAACATTTAAGAGAAGTCCATCCAACTATTGTTAATGACGAAGGAATGCAATTATTGAGAACTGACAAAGCAGAATTTGGAAGAGTAATGGAAGAAAAATACAGAGAAAAACTGGCTACAATCGAGTAGCCCGACCTGAGCCAAACGGCTCAGGTTGAGGCTCTTATCTATCCACTTTAGATTTTGCTAAACTTGGTGTCTTAGTAGCAAATAATGGAA
>CAYGTD010000133.1:0-9585 GCA_964352725.1 uncultured Roseivirgaceae bacterium | reverse complement strand
GCTTGGAACTGCCTTGCCTCACCTAATCGCCGGTTTTGAGACTTCTTTCTCATGGAAGTCGGTCATGTATTTAACTACTTTTTTAGCCGTATCTGGTGGATTATTGATTTGGGTATTTGTTGGTGAGGGTCCATACAGGAAGCAAGGACAAAAACTCAAAATTTCATTATTAAAAAAAGTCTTTTCAAATCCGGAATTTAAAACAGCGGCTATCGGGTACTTTGGTCACATGTGGGAGCTGTATGCCTTTTGGGCATTTGTCCCTATGATATTGGCAAGTTATAATGCAATTCATGATACCAATTTGAATATATCTTTCATGTCATTCCTCATTATTGCGTTTGGAAGTATATCGTGTATTGCGGGTGGATTTTTTTCTGATCGTTTTGGTGTGAAACGGGTGGCAAATTATTCGCTTGCTTTTTCAGGTCTTTGTTGCTTAGCCGTACCATTTACCTTCACTATTTCCTCATTGGGGTTTATCGCTTTCTTGACTTTTTGGGGAATGGTAGTGATAGCCGACTCGCCATTGTTTTCTACGCTTGTAGCTCAGAATGCTGTTCCAGAACTAAAAGGGACGGCACTTACTCTAGTCACTTGTATTGGCTTTGCAATTACCATTGTTAGTATTCAGTTGCTAACCTATTTAAATAGCTATTTTAATGATCCACATGTGTATTGGATTCTGGCTATTGGTCCTTCTATAGGATTACTTTTTCAAAGGAAAAGGCGCCCCATTTGATAAACACTTTTGGCTTAAATTAATTCTTGAGTTGCTCAGATTGCTCAGGCTCCACGGTGATCCATGACTCCAAGAGATTATGCATCATGGTCAAAAACTTCCAAGACTCAACAGCTTTTTTGTCGGGGTTATTTAGGAAATTTTTTAAATCTTGAAGAGCAGATAGTTTAGCAATTTTATTGGATGAAAGCATCCAAGAACCCATGGTCCATTCAGCAAAGATCCGATTTTTGTAAGTCGATGAAACCCATTCACGAACATCTCTGTGTCTAGGATCTCTTTTTATGGAGTCCATAAGCTTAATCACTTCTTTTCTATCTCCTTCAAGGTATTGCAGAAATTTATTTTCGTACCCAATCAACATACCTGTAATTCCTTTTGATGAATTGTATTCTTGCGATTTGATAGTGATCTGATCCATCAAAAATGAAGTGATCTCTGAATTCGAAGTACTAGTATATATTGTGTAGTATACCATGAGACTAGTTTCTAAGTTTAATTTAGTCAAACGGAAATTCAAAGACTAGAAATGAAGAATAATTCAAATCATTGAATTCGTTTCATTTGAAAGACTTCCGTTTTCAGAGTACCATCCTTCATGGTCATGTCTAGTCGTATTTCCATTTCTGAGGCTGACATTCTTTCGAAAGTAAGTCCTTTCAGCACTATTTTATTCTCTGTAAATTCAATGGTCTTGAAATGGATAAATTCCTCTTTTGATTCCCAGCCTACCATATCGGGATTAAAGTGCTTTAATCGAAGACCGGTACTATCCATGATCATAAACTCATAGAAGTTGAGACTCCCATCCCCATTGTGATGCCTGTATGTACCCATCATGGTTCCGTCTTCTGATGGTTGAGACCACATTTCTTCAGAAGTACCACCAAACCCATCGCCTGTCCAAGTGCCCGCAATCCATGCATATTTTGGTAAATCTTGAGCTTTTACAGAAAAAGTAACTGCAAGAAGTAAAATGAAAATGTTAGTTAGTTTTTTCATGATCGAAATTTACTTGATAGACGAATAAGTATTTTTATTGCGGACAATTTAATCAGGAATTGAGATATTTATCAACATGAAATCTTTCTTTCGGGTCGCTTTCTTTGGAGTATTTGTATATATCATCTTAAGTGGACTGATCGGTTTGTTTGGCAGGACCAATTTTTCATCCACTAATTGTGTAGAGACTTTTGAATTAATTAATTCGGAAAACGATCGTTTCCACCAACGAGAATGGTCATATGGGGATCACTCCCGATCATTTTGCTCACAATATCATACGATTGAAGCGCTAAGTGAAGCGGGTGGCTCAAAGCGCAATGGCATGTTGCAAGAGTATGGGTCTTACGAAGATATATGGGGAACAGTATATAAAAATCTTGTCATTGAGAGCAAATCAAATCTTAATTTTTTGGTGGACTCATTAACCGTTCTTGGGAAAAGGAGAAACCTATCTAGACCAGAGTTGGCAGAAATGATCGTGTCGTTTGTTCAGGATATCCCATACAGTTATATCCTTGGAGGTGATTGTGAAAGCTTTGAAACAAAAGGAAAGCCTTGTTTAGGAAATATGGCGTTTGGCATTCTATCACCTTATGAGTTTGTGCATTCGCTATATGGTGATTGTGATACCCGTGCTGTATTGATTTACACCTTATTGGAAGAGATGCAATTCGATCCCATGATAGTAGTAAGTGACGAGTACGCTCATGCCATGCTGGCCCTAAATATTCCAGCAGAAGGGGATCATTTAACCTATCAAGGGAATAACTATTACTTTTGGGAAACGACGGCTGATGGATGGCCGCTTGGCATGTTGCCACCTACTACAAATAATGTAAACTATTGGAAAGTAGCTTTAGCCCGAAATATTCGGGAATAATTTTTTTAAAAGCCATTGGCAATTTTTATTGAACTTCAACATAAGCACAACCTTAAGTGAACTAAATCTGTAAGTCTATGAACTCTAATATCGCCATACTTGGGCTTATTGAGATTTTCTCAGCCATTACCATTGGGATTTTCATTCTAGCATTGACTTATAAAATAGTACAGTGGGTAGGAAGGAAATACTATCGGATTCAAGCGTTCAATTTGGCGTACAGTATTTTCACTTCGGCCATTATTCTATCCGTTGGCATTATGATCAGCGGAATAGTACAGCCATTGATCTCCTCTTTTCGCTTACTCAATAAGCAGTCTGATAGCTTTACATTGGCTTTTAAATACCTTGGAACTGGGGCAATTTACATTGCCATAGCCTATACTGCTACAATCCTAATTGGCTTGATCAGTACTTTTCTTTATTCTAAAGTCACCCCCATTGATGAGTTTGAGGAAATTAGGGAAAATAATATAGGAGTGGCTCTGATCATAAGCAGTATTTTAATCACCCTCACCTTACTCACTAAAGACGGGGTTATTTTGTTAATTGAAGCGATTGTTCCTTATCCACAATTGCCGCCTCTTTAATCTTTCAACTTTCCAGCAAGCAATGAAACTTGTAATTCCAAGCGCTTAATTTCTCTGATGGTGGTGTTTTTGTGCATTTCCATCAAGTGAAAGATTTTGAGCATACTAATGGCAATCATCAAAAGCATAACACCTGCTCCGAATTGGAGCATTTGAACGGTTTCAGTAGCGTTAAAAAATCGGTAGCCAAAGTAGAATGCAAATACGGTCATGGCTAATTGTATAATGATAGTAAGTATATTCAGCCATTTCATTTTCCCGTGAAAAAGTCCACCAACCTTTTGAAGCAAGTTTTCTTCCTCGAAGGTGTTAAAAAGTGCTTGCTCATCTTCTGACAAAGCCTCTTTGATCAGTTGATCTATGTCTTCATTTTTAGTTTTCATCTTCTTGTATTTTATGTTCTAATATATTTTTTAAGTATTCTCTACCTCTGAATAATCGAGATTTAACCGTTCCAACGGGGAGGCTCAAAAGCTGACAAATAGTTGCCATAGGTAGCTTTTCCCGATAAAAAAGGCGAATAATCTCCTGCTGATCTTTTGGCAATTGATTAATGGCAATTTTTAGAGCGATAATCAATTCTTCATTGGCATCATCACTTTTTTCGGAGAAATCATGTTGTGCAGTTTCTCGTATGTCTTCTCTCTTTCTATTGAGTTGATTCGCCCGAATCCAGTCAATTGCTTTTAATGTGGCAATCCTAAGAGACCATCCTGGAAATGCTGACGGATCTCGAAGTGTTTTTATCTTTTTAATGATAATGATCCATGCTTCTTGGACAATATCCTTAGATGCGGTGGCATCTTTAGTGGTGTGATATACCCTTCGTAGCATTTTAGGATTCCATCGTTTCACCAATAGCTCGAACGCCTTTCGATCTCCTGCCTGGCAGTTGATTACGAGCAATTCTTCTATTATTTGATCCGAAGTTTTCATCTGTTACTCTTTAGTCGGAGGAGGTGATTAAAGGTTCCTTGATTCAGAAAGAAAGCTACTACTTAATTGAATACATTATTCAGCTTTTTCCAAAGCTCATCCTGAAAAGTGAATGGAACCAGTCCATTATCTGGATTGTCTCCCATACGAATGATCACCAAACTTTGGCTGGGAACAATGTTGATAAGCTGCCCATTTTTCCCCATTGCAGCAAACATTTCCGCGGGTGCATTTGGGGAAATACTTCCTGGAAAGCTTGCTTGCAAACTAGGAACTTTAAAAGAGGACTTTCCATTCAGCCACCACAGGTACCCATAAGAAGGGTTGATGTTTTGTGAGGAATTGATCATGTCTTCATAGTAGGTGGGATTGTCAAGAATCTCCTCGCCATCCCAGTTTCCTTTATTCAAAACTAGTAGTCCAAAGCGTGCCATTGATCTGGCGGGACTATAGAAAACATGATTGAAACTAGAAAAGTCCCAAAAGCCTTCCATTCCAATTTTATCTCGGAGTTGTTGATTGAAAAAAGAATCAAAGGACTGATTACTAGCCTTTTCAATAACTCCATCTAATAGCGTGTAAGGAGCATTATGATACGCCCATCTTTGTTCAGGGTCAGATAGGTATTGCAAACACTCTGAATTGGTGCAATCACTATCTTCTACGGTATCGTCTAGGCCAGTAATCATGGAAATTTGATGTCGAACGGTGATCTGACTTTCTTGTTCGGAACTGAGACCAGTCCAGCCCTCACCTAAATAATCACTTGATGCATCGTCCAAAGACAGCATTTCTTCAGCTTCAGCAATGCCTATTAAAAAAGACGTCAGTGTTTTTGCTGCAGATGCCCAGTACCAGTAGCTTTCTTGAGTAAATGTTTGGTTGGAGAAACCTAATCCATCATAATGTTCAAAAGCAATTTTTCCATCTTTAAGAATAATTAATGCTTTCGTGTTGGACTCAGGCATATACTCTCTTAGGTCTTTAATAGCACCTTCATCCCAGCCTAATGATATTGGATCAACTGTGTTCCATTCGGAAGAACCAATTGGAGGGAAATACAGAGAGTTGTCCACAGATAGGTGCTCTTCGGACTTTTTGCAAGAGCAAAGCGAGATGAGAAGTAAGGTAGGTAAGATTATTCTCATAGTTCTGAGACTAAGATAATGACAGAAGGGTTAAACCGAACCTATTTTATTTTACAATTGTTGGCATTTGAAACCTAGAAATATGAGCAACTATTGTGATCCAATAACAGGTATTTGTACCCCTTCTTCACTTGAGGAATTAACATCTATAGGGAATAATCGGATAGATGATAAAACGGAAATTATCTATGTTGGCGACCCAATGTGTTCATGGTGTTGGGGAATATCACCTGCTTTAATTGAATTGAGAGATCATTTTGCAAAAGATAAGATTGGCTATCGCATTCTTTCTGGAGGCTTGAGACCTGGAGGAGGTGATCCTTGGAATGAAGAGATGAAAAACTTCTTGAAAGAGCATTGGGGACATGTAACCGAAAAAAGCGGTCAGCCATTTGGCTATGCTTTAATGGACTTAGAAGATTTTAATTACGATACAGAGCCTGCATGTAGAGCAGTGGTAGCTGCTCGTCCATTGATAAAGGAGAAAGAAATGGAGTTTTTCGAGGAGGCACAGCGTAAGTTTTATGTAGACTCTCAAGACCCGAAAAAGGCTTCATTTTATTCAAGCATCTGCGATAAATTCGACATCAATTATGGTGACTTTCTCACTCGCTTTGAAAGCGATGAAGTAAAGCAAGAGACCATGACAGAATTTCAATTGAATAGACAATGGGGAGTAAAAGGATATCCAACAGTGTTACTTCTGAGAAATGATCAACTTCATATGATTGCACATGGTTTTGCCACTTTTGAGCAGATGAAGAATATTGTTAATCAACTTTTAGTAGCAAAAGCTGCTTGATGATTTCAAATAATCTTGCTATCAGATATTGAGGTACTATTTGCCTCAACTGGCTATTTGCAGGAAGTTATGAAAAGCCTCTTTTGTAAATCTGTTGTTGATTAAATAACTATATCATCTTAATCGGTGCGTCATCCTGAAGGTAGTGAAGAATCTCTCTACATCTCACTCATCTTCTTTTCTCTCTGAAAGATCCAAATCATTAAAACGATTCCTATAGCAGTGAAAGGAATACTCAAAATCTGACCCATATTTAAGGTCATACCTTCTTCAAAGGCTTCTTGATTCATTTTGAAAAACTCGTCTACAAACCGAAGAGACCAAAATACCACCATGAACAAAGCGAAGTTGAATCCCTGAGGAAGCACAAATCGCTTTTTATACCATAACCAGAAAAATAAGAACATCAATATAATGCAATAGGCAGCTTCATAGAGCTGAGCTGCATGACGGACTGTTCCCAAAGCAGCAATTTCCACAATCTCTCTCCCATCTTTCTCGTAGATTTTATAGTTCAAGGCTCCTGCCCCAAAATCCACATGCTGGTTTACCTCTGAATATCTATCGAGTGCGCCTTTAATCCTGTTCTCGATAAAGTTCTTATCGGCTAATTCTAGTTTCACTCCTCGATTATATTGAATGAATGCAGTCATTGGCACCACCCCTTCTTTAGCACTTTCCATTTCTCCACCTTGCTGAAACCAAACCTTATCAATTTTGTCTTCATCGTAGTTCAATACATCATAAGCTGCCCTTGCATACACCAGACCTGTGTTTGAGTTGGTAGGGGTTCCTTCCATTTCGGAGTTGAACAAGTTCCCAGTTCGAATCAAAGCGCTTGTTAGGAGCGCCACAATCACCATTCGATCAAGAATCCATAAGTAAGAGTAATTGTATTTTTTACAAAATAAATAGAGTCCTAGTAATATCCCCAGAGTTCCTCCGTGACTTGCTAATCCTCCTTCCCATACCATCAAAATTTTTAATGGATTGGCTAAATAATAGGATGGATTATAAAACAAACAATGTCCAAGCCTCGCGCCTACGATGGTGGCTATGACCATATATCCAGTGATACTCTCAACATGCTTTTCGGGTCTTCCCTCTGTTTTGAAAATCCATAAAAACACCTGCTGACTTAAGATAAATCCCATTGCAAACAATACTCCGTACCAACGAAGTGGGTTATTAAGTACTGGAATGATGAAAATGTCTGGATTAGCAGTCCAGATGATATAGCTTAGGATATTCATATCAATTTTTTAATCGCTCAAAGATGAAGGAAACAATTGAGACCTATTAGACTTTTCGCCAGAAATAAGGGGTGAATAGGATCAAGACAGTAAATAGTTCTAGTCTTCCTAAAAGCATCATAAATGAAAGTATCCATTTGACTCCTGTAGGCAAGTTAGCAAAATTATCTACTGGTCCTACTTGACCAATTCCGGGTCCAATGTTACCCAGAGTAGTAGCTACCGCACCCAACGATGTATTAAAATCTAGTCCAAAGGAAGATACAATGACGGACCCTATACAGAATATCAAAATGTAGATCATGATAAACGCCAGCACATTAAAAGTAATTTCTCTGCTTACCGCTTTCCCATTGTACCTGACAGGAATAATGGCGGAAGGGTGCAATAATCGCTTCAACTCTATCACACTATTTTTTATCAGAAGAATATGACGCACAAGTTTTACACCGCCAGCAGTGGATCCTGCGGAACCACCAGCAAACATTAGTAAGAAGAATAGCAATGTAAGAAATGGAGTCCAAGCGGTATAATCATGTGTCACAAATCCTGTTGTCGTCACGAGTGATACTACCTGAAAAAGTGCATCTCTGATTGATTTTTCAAAAGTATCGTGACCAAGACTGTAAATGATTCCACCAATCATTAGAGATACAGTGATACTGAAAATTAGATAGAATCGAAACTCCTCGTTCTGTAGCACCTTTCTGAACTGACCATGAAGCCCCATATAGGTCATGGTAAAATTGGTACCAGCTAAGAACATAAAAAAGATGATTACATACTGAATGAAAGGATCATGAAAGTAGGCAACACTCGCATTTTTGGTAGAAAACCCACCAGTTGCCATGGTTGTTAAACTATGATTGATGGCATCAAAAAAGGACATGCCCCCTGCCCATAAAAGAACAAGCTCTGTCGCAGTTAAACCTATGTAAATAATCCAGAGTCGCTTAGCGGTCTCCTTTATTCTAGGTTGAAGTTTATCTGGTGATATTCCTGGAGCTTCTGCAACAAAAAGCTGCATTCCTCCAATGCCTAAAAGGGGAAGTATGGCAATTGTTAGCACAATGATTCCCATTCCTCCAATCCATTGAGTCAAACTTCTCCAAAAAAGAATGCCTTTATCTACTGATTCAATATCAGTAATAACAGAAGCTCCAGTAGTAGAGAAGCCAGAAAGTGTTTCAAAAAATGCGTTGGTAATGTCTGGAATAGCGCCACTAAGCATATATGGTAAAGACCCAAAGAATGACATGGAGAGCCATCCCATGGTGACTATCAGATAACCATCTTTCTTTCTTAACTCGTTGCTTTCATTATTTTTAGTAAACAGCCAAAGTACCGTTCCAGCCAGCGCGGTGACAAAGGCCGAAAGAAGTAAAGGAATTAAATCTGCACTTCCGAAGTAGATGCTAAAGGGGATACAGGTAAGCATAAAAGCTCCATTGATCATTAGCAATGTGCCAATTACTTTCAGGATCACCTTGTAGTTAAACCTCATCGCTATTTGAAGTAACCTTCCACTTTTTTAATGCACTCGGGCTTGGAGAGCACGACTACTCTATCTTTCGTTTCAAACTGGAAATTACCTCGAACGGCGATCCCTTTTCCATTTCGAATAACACCACCTACAATGGCAGTTCTAGGGAAGTCTAAATCTTTCAATTGATTCTGAAGAATCTTGGCATTTTCCCCTACCTCAAATTCCAATATTTCAGCATCTACGCCATGAATACTTGTAATATTGAGTACTTCGCCTTTTCGGATATATCTAAAAATAAAGCTCGCTGCAATCAATTTTTTATTGATCAATGTATCAATTCCAATGCTTTGTGAAAGGTGAATGTAATCTACATTTTCGACCATCGCAATGGTTTTCCCAACCCCATTATTCTTTGCTACAAGCGAGGACATGATGTTTGTTTCAGAGTTTTCGGTTAGAGCCACAAAGGCATCCATACGCTCAATACCCTCTTCTTTTAGTAGGTTAATATCTCTACCATCACCATTGATAATCATCGTGTCTGGCAGTTCGTCTACTAGTTCGTGACATTTTTCCCTATCAGCTTCTATCAGCTTTATATTGTACTTTTTGCTTAGAAGTTTTGCTGTATGAACGCCAACTTTACTAGCACCTAAAATCATTACGTTCTTGATTTCTATACTCTTCTTTCCAGACAATGACGTTACTCTTTCTACGCCATCTTGCTGAGCGATTAAGTAAGA
>CAYGTD010000132.1:0-9683 GCA_964352725.1 uncultured Roseivirgaceae bacterium | reverse complement strand
GATTGATTAGCTCAGTGGAAATCCCTGCACTGGAGCTTGAATATTCTATTTCATGGATTTTGAGTGAAGATGCATTCGAGATGATGATACTATCTCCTCCATTATTCAATGTTGGGAAGTTGCCTACTTCTATCCAATCTCCATAGGAATCGAATAAAACTCCATTGTCTGTTTCTGTGAGAATGACAAAACTATCTGGCCGAATAATAAATGATGCAAATACACTCGAAGAACCTGACTGATCTGACAAAGTCCAATTTTCAAGATCAATGAATTTTTCGGAGCGATTGAATAATTCTATATACTCGACGTTTGGAATTAAGCTATTGGAGCTTGGAGCTGAATAAAATTCATTGATCACCACATCTCCCTCCAAAGCAACTTCCGTAAGAATGTATTCAAATTCGATGGTAGAATTGGCATTTATTATATTACCTGAAAGGTCGGTCACATTGTTTACTGTCATTGTTCTGATATCCCCAGATACCAGATCTGATATCGTCAAATGAACCAATGCATTGTTTTCAGCATCTCTTTCAGCATCTGAAACCGTAATGTTTCCATCAATAGTATAGTTATTGGAAACATTCGCTGTGGACTCCTGTAAAGTCTCACTGAATGTAATATCCAAAGCAGTAGAAGATACAACTTTGATATTCTCAATAGTTGGTGGTGTTGTATCTGGTGTATCGTCAAAAATACTATTGATAGATCCTGGTGTACCACCATCAGGATCTGTAGAAAGTCCATAATTGTTTAAAGAATAGTCAGGTCCATTTGGATTGATAAGCTCTGTGGAGACTCCTGAAGTGGATGACAGATAGGTTATGGAATAAATATCAACCGCTGAAGCATTGGTGATAGTGATGTCATCACCTCCATTATTTAAAGCTCGAAAGTTGGCTACCTCCAATACACCTCCAAAGGAATTGAACAAGGCGCCATTACCTGTATTGGTCAATATGACGTACTCATTCGGGTCTAATCTATAGGAGACAAATGCACTGGATGTACCCGATGCATCGCTAAATGTCCAATTTTCAAGTTGAATAAACTTGTCGGAAATATTGAGCAACTCAACATATTCTACGTTAGGAATAACAGTCTCTGAGTTAGGAGCTGCCAGAAATTCATTCACGACTACATCCCCCACTTCTGCTTCTTCAATTACGATATACTCAAAAGAGTCCTGACTATTTGAATCAATAGAATTAGAACTTTCATCTTCTACATTATTGATCGTAATA
Organism: uncultured Roseivirgaceae bacterium; assembly: GCA_964352725.1. Classification (GTDB taxonomy): domain Bacteria; phylum Bacteroidota; class Bacteroidia; order Cytophagales; family Cyclobacteriaceae; genus Ekhidna. Next base: position 8,436 of record CAYGTD010000132.1, on the reverse strand, counting down.
GTATATGTTACCCCATTAGTTAAAGAACTTATAGTCAAGTGAACCAATGCTGCATTGTTTCCATCTCTCACGGCATTTGAAACTATAATGGATCCATCTAATACGTAATTGGCAGAAGTTTCGGCTGTCGTCTGAGACACGCTTTCACTAAATAGGACATCTACTTCTGTTTCTGAAACAGCTGTAACCGACTGAATAGAAGGTGGTGTGGTATCGGGTATTGGCGTTACAGTAATGACCACATCATCGAAGAAGAAATCCTGATTCTTTGTAGAAGAATGTCTTACAAAGAATCCAAAGAAATCGCCTGAAGAGAATTCAGTGTTCGTAATGCTGCCAATAGTTGCAAAAGAGTCTCCTCCACTTGCATCGGCTTCAAGCGTCCAATTACCAGTAGCTGTTCGCGTGACTCTAATATGGACATCAATCCCAGCTGCTACCTGATCTCCAGCATCAGAAATAATTGCTGTGCCACTATTAGTGGAGAATAAATCAATTCCATCGGTCGCGTTTGATTCACCTAGTCTAATGTAGTATCCTTGAGGTGATCCTGATAAATCAGAGATGTCGCTCATCAAATAGATTTCTATATAATTGGAGCTACTAGGAGCACCTCCATCATACCGTGCTTTGAAGGTCCAGACAACATCATTTGAATTGAAATCAATTCCCAAATTGGTAGAAATAAACAAAGAAGCTGTAGCGGCAGGCCCATTAGACTGCAATTCACCACTTGATATAATAAAATCATTACCTCCTGAAAGTTGAGAAGAAGTCCAAGTCAATGGATTTCCGTCAGAAAAGTCACCGTCAGAAAAGTCCTCGGTAGTTTGGGAGCAGATAAAAGACGCTTGAATTAGCAAGCAAAAAAATGATAATCGTCGCATGGGAGTCATTCCAGTCAGACATTAAAAGTAGTAGTTTTGTGTTGCAGTAAAAACATATTAGACATTAAGCAATTATGAAGGTCGCATTGGTAGGAGCTACGGGGCTCGTTGGACAGAAAATGTTGGAAGTATTGGAGGAACGAAATTTTCCAATAAAAACGCTTTTGCCAGTAGCGTCTGCCAAATCTATTGGCAAGAAAATAACCTACAATAGTTCTGAATTTGAAGTCGTCTCCATGGAAGATGCCATATTGGCTAAACCAGATATCGCTCTCTTCTCTGCCGGAGGATCAGTTTCACTGGAGTTTGCACCCAAATTTGCAGAAGTAGGTACTGTGGTAATTGATAATTCTTCAGCGTGGAGAATGGACCCCTCAAAAAAACTTGTAGTGCCAGAAGTAAATGGGCAAGCAATTATGCGAGATGATAAGATTATCGCTAATCCAAACTGCTCTACCATACAATTGGTAGTGGCTCTGAAGCCACTACACGATGCATTTAATATCAAACGCATAGTTGTTTCTACCTACCAATCTGTAACAGGATCAGGTAAAGGAGCTGTTGACCAACTAGATGCCGAGCGTGAGGGCAAAGAAGTAAGGATGGTTTATCCTCATAAAATAGATATGAACGCACTCCCTCATATTGATGTATTTCAAGAAAATGGATACACCAAAGAGGAGATGAAAATGACCAATGAGACGAAGAAAATCATGGGGGACGACAGTATTCAACTGACAGCTACTTGTGTAAGGATTCCGACTATAGGCGGACACTCAGAAGCGGTAAACATCGAATTTGAAAAAGAATATGAACTGAATACCGTTTACGATATTCTAAAGGAAGCAAAAGGTGTTACTGTTGTTGACAATCCTTCTAAAAATGAATATCCAATGCCACTAAATGCGCATGATAAGGATGACGTATTTGTAGGTAGAATCAGAAGAGATGAGACTCAACCTAAAACACTCAATATGTGGGTAGTCTCTGATAATCTTAGAAAAGGAGCTGCCACAAATGCCATCCAAATTGCCGAGTATTTAGTAGAAAATGGGTTAGTCTCATAAGGTAGGATGAGTGATTTTTTGAATTTTCTTAAAAAAGAAGAAGTCAAGAAATTCATTTTTGATCATCTGAATACTAATTCACAAAAACTTATCCTTAATCCCCCAAAGGAATTTAGAGGTCAAATCAAACTGATTGCTGATCAAATTCTGTCCAGACAAAAGGCTAAGGGTAAGCTGAACAGCTGGGCAAAGAACATGGACCTAATACTGCCACCTCCACTCTCCATTGAGCAGGCTTCCTCCGAAAGTACATCCAATTATAAGCAAGAGCTTATTGAAGGAGATCATCTAATTGACCTCACAGGAGGCATGGGCGTTGACTGCCTCTCCTTAGGAGAGAAGTTCAGTGAAGTAACCTATGTAGAGCAGCAGTCTCATCTTTGTGATGTATTCGGACACAATTGTGATGTTCTTGGAAGGAAGGTTGAAATTATTAATGGTGAAGCGAAAAAAGTTCTTCAGAACATTTCTAAGAGCTCCTCTAAAAGGGTGTTTTATATAGATCCCGCTCGCAGAGATGATTCAAAGAATAGAGTATTCAAACTGGAAGATTGCGCACCTAATTTGAAGGAATTGATTCCAATGATGCAAAAAATAGCATCGCAGATTCTCGTAAAGCTTTCTCCTTTAATTGATATTAAATCAATTTTATCTGAGTTTGAATCAGTGAAGGAAATTCATATTGTCTCTGTAAAAAATGACTGCAAGGAATTACTTATTCTCATAGATTTTCTTTTTGAAAGCGAACCAACTATCAAAGCAGTAAATCTTGAAACAGAACAGCCAAACTATTCCTTTACGCTTTGCGAGGAAGAAGATAGTTCCAATCAATATGAAATGATTCAGGACTATATTTTGGAACCAAATTCCTCTATTTTAAAAGCTGGAGCATTTAAAAAAATTGGTCTTGATTTCGAGCTAGTAAAGCTACATCAGCATACACATTTATATACATCTTCCTCTATTCCAAAGAATTTTCCAGGCAGAATATTTCAAGTTATTTCTACGGCAGACAAAAAGAGCATTAAGCAATTTGGTGTTGGAGGACAAATGAATGTGGTCACTAGAAACTATCCCGTTAAACCAGATGCTTTGAAGAAGAAATGGAAATTAAAAGATGGTGGTGATTATTTTCTTATTGGCTTTAAAGACAGGAGCGAAAAAGCTAATTTAATTATAGCCAAACGCATCCTTTGAAGCTACTTTTCAGGAAGAATAATGTGAAACGCGGAACCTCTATTCAATTCACTATCCACTTCAATAGATCCCCCAAGACGTTCCACCAAATCTCCACAAAGTGCTAAACCAAGCCCACTCCCTTGCTCACCTGTTGTTCCTACCTGACTAGTCAATTCATTCGAAAACAATTGCTCTAACGTCTCTTGATCCATACCCACTCCATGATCCTCTACAGAGATTACATTCAATTTATTTTCGTTAAGTGCCTTTATGAAAATCTTAGATTGCTCGTGAGAAAACTTGATAGCATTAATTAATAAATTCCTCAAAATAATCTTTACAATTTCTCTATTTGAATAGAGTCTAAAATTCATTTCATTATCAAATATGAATGCAATTTCTTTCAACTCTAATCGCTCCTGAAACTCTAATTCTAGCTCATTCAATACCACAACTAAATCGAACATTTCCTTTTCCACTTGAGAACTTTCCATCTGTCCGCCAGCCCATCTTAATAAGTTGCCTAAAAGTCCCAGTAGGCTTTGTGACCTTTCTTTTAACTCTGGAATTAAGGCGATTATCTCCTCTTCAGTCACCATTTTTTTATTAAGTAAATCAACAGAATGAACAAATGCTTGCATAGGTGATCTCAAATCATGAGAGATGATTCCAAAGACTTTTGTTTTAAAACTATTTAAGCTTTCTAATTCCTTCTTTTGCTTCTCAAGTTTCATTCTAATTCGAATGATAATGACTAGTAGAATTCCAACAAAAAGAATGATTCCAGTGAGGCCAATGATGATCCATTTTCTTTGCTCCGCAAGTTCTTCGTTGATGGTATTCTCCGTCTCCAAGACTCGGAATTTGAAAAGTCGCTGATAATAAGACAGCAGCTCTAGCTCATTTTTAGTTGTTACATTCTGAACGCTATCCAAATAAGCCTCATATTGAAGATTTGCTTGATAAGCTTCGTCGTATCTTTTTAGAGCAGCGTAGCTATTAGCAAGCGTCTTATTGCATACATAAATCAACTCCTTCACCCTCGATTCCACAGCTATATCGATTGCTACTCCAGCATACTTGAGAGCAGCTTCCCCTTTTCCTCTAATAAGTTCCAATTCTGCCATAAGCTGGTTGGCACTAGCTAACCCACGTTTACTATTATACTTTGTGGCGTTAGTGAACGTGAGCTGAAGTAGCGAATCTGCTTTGGGATAATTCTCTTCTTTGAAAGCCACTTTTGCAAGATTGAAATATAAGATTGATGCCAGCCTAATTGATTCATCGTCCAGATAGTTAGTCGCTTCTTTTAGGTAGAAATGGGCTGAATCGTAATAATTAAGATCTAAAAATGATTTTCCAAGGTTATTGTTGATAGCGAATAATCGAAAGTTCTTTTTCAGTTTCCTTTGAATTTTTAACTCTGATTTATAGTAGTCAATGGCGTCTAGATCAAAACCAGCAGCACTATACACATTGCCAAGATTGCCAAGATTTTTTGCTTGTACTTCCTCGTACCCATTTACCTCACAAATCTGTAAAGAAGCTTGAATATTTTTCATTGCTTCCATTGGGCTTCCCAGTGACCAGTACGCACTACCAATTCGATTTAAAGATAAGGCTATTAAAGAATCATTTTTAAGCGGCAAAGCCAATTGATAGGCTTCCTCAGCTATTAAAAGACTTTTGGCTGGATTATCATAAATATGTTTATCCGCCTCAATGGTAAGCTTAATTATGGTGAGTCTATCAGAGGATTTATCCTGAGAAGAACACAACAAACTTAAGCTAAGACAAAATACAATGGTGAGAATTTTGTAATACACTGATGAATTGAAGGTTGCTAATAAACCTTAAAAATACACCTCAAATTTGGAAAGTCTAGAACCTCCCGAAACGGAAGCTTAAGATACCAGAAGTACCCGTTACATCATCATCGCTTACATTGGCGAGTTCAGTTCCTGAAACATATCGATATGTTACACCAGCCGCTATTCGGAAATACTTTGTAATGTTAAACTCAAGCTGAATACCTGGCTCCACTACAAAAAATATTGAGTTTTCAATGGTGAATTCTGAGTCGGCAACATTACTTCCGAAGTAATTCTTATCCACTACTTCAAATGACCCAACACCAAATACTATAGGCATACTAATATGTACCAATTCTTTGTGAGCGATGGTAGTTCCAATTAGGACACCACCATAACCACCATGTAAATTCAATTTTCTTGGCTCTGGATCATTTGGCACCATTCCTTCAAATTCAACATTGGTAACCAATCCATATCCAGCAACTCCAAATAAATACCTTCTATTTATAATAAACCCTCCGTAAGCACCAGCAAGCAAACCTCTTTCATCTACAAAACTTCCTACTTTTAGATCAACAGCACCGAATGCATTAAGATCGTTTCCCTTACTCAACAATGATTTTACTTCATCATTATTAGGATCATTCGTATCAATATACTTCTGGGAAAAGGTATTAAAAGAGATAGCCAAAAATGTAACATATAGTGCCTTTCTCATACTCTAGAATACATATTTAAAAGATATTGCCGCATCCCAAAATCGCCCCTGAGTGTGTCTCATGCCTATAAAATTAAAAATTGGTTTAACATCAAAGCCTATCGTGGCAGGTACCTCCAAAGCTCGATATTCAATCCCTAAGCTTGCATCCACCCCCATTGTGAAAAAGCTTTTTTCTTCAAAGGCAAATTCATCTCCTGTAGAATTGGTTAATACTTTTGCTAGGTTATCAAATTTCTCGTAACCGATGTGTCCGCCAACACCGTAATGAAGGTAAAATTTCTCATTGAAAGAGAACTCCATTGGCTCATGAAATTGATAAATCCCAGTGAATTGCATTCCCTCATTTCTACCACTCAGAATAAACTCCACTGCTTCATTTTCAGTTATAAAACTTTTGAAGGTCAAGCCTGAAGTATATCCAAGGCGGATACCAGCAGATTTTTCATACAACTCCTGCCCGCAGATGGAGAGTGTAGCAAATACGAGTAGTGTGGCGATTAGGTAGTGCTTCATTAAATGACGTCCGATTAGTCTTTGTCTACAAAAATAGGTGTGTCTTTGATGGCCACAATGATCTCCCCACCTTCCGCATCAATTAGCAATTGACTATGTTTCGAATTGGCATTCCCAACAAATCCTGAGAGAGAAATTCTTCCTTCTTCATCGAGTATCTCTTTCTGCATAAGGAGCATACTATTTGGAAGAATCATTCGATCCTCAGCCCCTTTAATATATGTCTTAATATAAGAGGCCTGGTTCAAAATCAAATTGATATCCGTAGATTTTCCAGTAATGTCGATGCTATTAAAGTCTTTAACTATTCTACTTAGGTAAATGTCTCCATAGCTGAAATCAAGTCTTGCTGACCCACGAATAAGGTCGGCAGTTAAATCAGTAAAAGATCCCTCACACATTACCTCATTTACGTCAGATAGAAAAATCTTATCGTTTCGTGAGTTGAATTGAGCTTTACCTACTTTTTCAATTCTAATCTCAGAACTACCACTTTCAAAATTTAAAGAAATGGCTTCATCCATTTTCAATTCAGCAGCTCTTAAAGTGATGATAGCCGTGTTTATTTTGCCAAACGAAGACTTCCCGTAGCTATGTTTTAAGTTAATAGATTCTGAAAAATTATTGGCCTTGATATCACCATGAGATACATTGAGATCTACCTTTCCTTTTAAGTCAGCTAAATAGACGTCCCCATATTTATTCTCAACGCTTAATGTCACATCTTCTGGTAGCCAGATTTCATAATCTACCTGTAGCTTATTATTCCCCATCACATCACCTACTTCTGTAAGAACACCGTTCAAAAATCCCTTTCCACTCTCTACTTCTGTCACAGCGGAAATCACACTTCCCACTTTGCGGAATTTTATATTTACTTTCTCTAGTGACTTGGTAACATTTCTACTGCCCTCCGCTTTCACTACAACTTTAAACTTCACAGAATCCTCTCTCCATGTTCGTACGATTATCTCTCCGTACTTACTTATCACCTCTACTTTTCCATTTTCTGGAACAGCATAAGACTTCTTAAAATCACGCTCCACCCGTAATTGTGCATCCACCATAAAGGCAAAAAACAATAAGAGCATCGATATATTAAAGTGCTTTTTCACCTTTTTCCTTGTCTAATTCTTTCAATATTTCCTCCAAAATCTGAAGCTTCATGCGATAATTTTCCATCATAGCTTCTACCACTTCCTGATTATCAACATTGTCTTTAAGATCTACTTTCAGTTCAGCAAACGCCTCATCCATGGCGTTAAGATCATTTAGAATACGTTCATCTTTTATTTCATTTCTTACTAAAGCAATCTTCTGATCTATCGCATTGCCGTAATAATTTTCTATCTCTGCTACTTCGTTTGCTAACGGATCAGATTGATGCTGGAATGAATAGAACCCAAATCCCATAACCATCAAACGACTTGCTGCAATGCCCATTGTCCAGCCAAGATTTTTCTTTTTTGCTGGAGCAATTTTATTGGAAATTTCATTCCATCCATTCTCCGAATCAAATGGATAGATTTCAAAATCCTCTTGATTATTTTCTATTTGGTCTTTTAAATTATCCTGCATGTTGACTCCTTTCTTCGGCTAATATTTTTCTAATTCTTGCCTTTGCCTTACAGTACTGTGCCTTAGATGCCGATTCTGTTACTCCAAGTATTTCGCCAATTTCTTTGTGATCATAGCCCTCAAACAAATACAGATTTAACACCGTTTTACAACCTTCTGGTAGTAGATCAATGCAACTCATAATCTGGCTTGCCTGAAAATTGGTATACTCAAAATCGTCTACTTCTTCTTCTATATAATCTTGCCCTTCCTCCATGGAAGCTGTATCTAATTTTTTCTTACGAATCGCATTGATACAATTATTAATGACAATCCGCTTAATCCATGACGAAAAAGTATTCACCTCACGTAGCTTAGGCAACTTCTGAAAGGCGTCTATAAATGACTCCTGAAGTAAATCCTTTGCTTCCTCCTCATCACCCATCATTCTACGGCAGATGTTGTACATCGCCTTGGCATACAGACCATATAGGGACGACATAGCCGCTTGATCTCCTTGCTGACTCTGAACGATCAGATGCTTGTGTATGGTGTGTGTGGCGCTCACTTCTGGATTAATAGACATAGCCTTACGTCAAAGGTTTCCATAAAGACGAGAAAAAATCATATTTTGATGAAAAAAAGTTTTCTTACTACTATTGAATCCGACTAAAACGATTTCTAAATGTATATTTTTA
>CAYGTD010000131.1:0-9735 GCA_964352725.1 uncultured Roseivirgaceae bacterium | reverse complement strand
CGTTGGTGTAATTGCAGGAAGCTATCCAGCACTTCATCTATCTGCAATGAAAACCATCAAAACGCTGAAGCCTAATCTTGGTAATGGTTCCAAACATAGCTGGGGAAGGAAAACGCTGGTTGTTCTTCAGTTTTCTATTTCCATTGTGTTGATTGTTGCTACGATATTGATTCAAAGCCAAATGAATTATGTACAAACAAAGAATTTGGGATACGATCGTAATAACATCGTCTATTTTGAAAGAGAAGGTAAGTTGCTAGAAAATCATGATGCATTTCTCTCTGAAATGAGAGGGCTCCCTGGCATAGAGAAAGCTGCTGCATCTGGTTTTATGATAGGTGGTGCCAACTCTACAGGAGGTGTTCATTGGGAAGGAAAGGAAGATAAAGACCAAGTTCAGTTTTGGGAAACAGATGCTGGTTATGAGCTTTTAGATGTGTTAGGTATTGAGCTAGTCGCTGGAAGAGATTTCGATCCTTCTTTCGCTGCAGATTCTGCCAGCATCATCTTTAATGAAACAGCAATAGCTGCTATGGGAATGACAGATCCAATTGGAAAAACGATTCAACATTACGGTGGGAATAAAAAGATCATTGGCATAGTGAAAGATTTCAATTTGATTTCCCTACACACCAAGGTAGAGCCAGCTCTTTTTCTATTCACTCCTGATGAAACTCATTTTATAATGGCCAAAATAGAAAGCGGAACGGAGTTGAAAACCATCGAGAACATAGAAACGCTTTACAAACAATTCAATCCAAACTACACGCTAAATATTAATTTCCTTGATCAAGACTATCAAGCATTGTATAGCGCTGAGGAACGTGTATCATCTCTTTCAGGATACTTCGCCGGCTTGGCAATACTTATCTCTTGCTTGGGCTTGTTTGGACTGGCATCTTTCACGATTGAACGCAGAGTAAAAGAAATTGGGATTAGGAAAGTGCTTGGATCAAGCATTCCTAGTATAATGCTGCTACTTACAAAAGACTTTACTAAAATGGTTTTTATAGCCATCTTAATAGGTATCCCAATAAGTTATTTTTTAGGAAGCAGGTGGCTAGAAAGCTATGCGTATAGTATTGAGCTTGAGTGGTGGATTTTTGTAGGAGCAGGATTGCTCGCAACCATCATTTCTTGGGTCACCATTGGATCGCAAACATTAAGAGCCGCTACTTCAAATCCAGTAGAAGCACTAAAGGACGAATAAAACTGAAAGAAGCTCGATTTGCGTTGATTTATTTATTAGAAATGGTCATTTTAACCCTTTCTAAAAATTTTCTTGTAGATCGGTTTGCGGTACAAAAACTGACCATAAAGCAAAGGATACATCAAGACATCAGTTATGATCATTCCCGTAGAGAAAGTAATATCATCGATGATTACAGATCCAGAGGATGCTTTTTTTACGCCATGATGATGCTTCCATTTTTTCAAGAAAAAGGGCAATTCAACTCCAACATCTATGAAATGCCATGAGTCTTTATCTTGATGATCGTCAATGATGTCGCTGATCCATTTTTGCTTGAAGAGCAAGAAATTTAATTCTAGAACTACTTTATCACCTGTTTTGCACCCATCGAATTGCTTCAATTTTACAGGAGGGAAAGGAGGGTTTAGGGAAAGAAATAAATCTTTGGTAAATCCCTTTTTCACCTTTTCAAGAGTTGCACCTACTTTGGTTTTAATTTGAATTCTCACGTGTAGGTAACTCTTGAATGGACAAGAAGTTTAAAACGCTATTATTCTTAGTCTTAGGCAGCTTTCGCAATGAGTTGCTTTTGTATTTCTTGTGCCTCAACCAATATCTTTTGTCCTTCAGCAGGATTGGTTTTTGATAAACTATAAGCTTCTTTTATAAGCTTATCATACTTTTTTTGAAGCGAATTTATCTTGGCGGATTTGAAAAAATTGATCATAGATATAGCTGTTGAATAGGGTTGAAATACGAATATATATTTCTTATTCTGATAAAATTGATTTTTCCTTTGAATCACTTCAAATTCTCAAATAAAAACACATTTAACCTTGTAATAATGCAATAAAACATTCATGTAGAGCGCCTAAAATGGTTAACTCCTTTTTTTATCCAAAAAGTACATAATTATTTCTGCTCTTATTTCTTGACTTTACTTCAAAATTCTTAAAAAATCATTTAAGTAACTTTATGAAATAAATCTATTGTTATGTATCACGTTATCGACCTTCATTTTCAAGATTGCGAACACACTATTGCCGCTTTTCTCATAGAGAGCGAAGACGGACCCATTTTAATAGAGAGTGGGCCCTACAGTACGTTTGAAAGTTTGAAATCAGGTCTTTCAATGCACGGATATAAAGTAGAGGATGTAAAGCATGTATTTCTATCGCATATACACTTTGACCATGCAGGTGCTGCATGGGCTTTTGCCGAACAAGGAGCTCAGATTTATTTACATCCATTTGGTGCTGGGCACATGCATGATCCGTCAAAATTGGTTGCCTCTGCCACTATGATTTATGGAGATCAGATGGATATTCTTTGGGGGAGGATGGAAGGAATTCCCGAGAAAAATTTAAAAACCATGGAGCACGATGAAGTGGTAGAAATAGGAGGAGAATCGTTTAGAGCTTTACATACACCAGGACATGCCAAGCATCACATTGCTTGGCAATGGAAAGATTACATCTTCACAGGAGATGTAGCAGGATGTAAAATTGAAGGAGGACCGGTAGTACCTCCTTGTCCACCACCTGATATCAATTTGGAAGATTGGATCCATTCTATCGATTTAGTATTATCAAAAAACCCAAATAAGCTAGTGCTCACTCATTTTGGAGAAGAACAAAACCCCAATATTCATATGAAGGAATTAAAAGAAATTCTTCGAGATTGGAGTCAGTGGATGAAGGTAAAGTGGGAATCCGGTTTGAGCAATGAAGAAATTACTCCACTTTTTATGGAATACACAGCAAATCAACTTCGTGAAAAAGGAGTGACCGAAACGGGTATTAAGCAATATGAAGCAGCCAACCCATCATGGATGAGTGTGGCTGGTTTAGTTAGATACTGGAAGAAAAAACAGGGGTAAGTTTAGTTATTGCAAAGCCCTGGAGTTGCATCACATTCTGTTCTTGGGATAGGCAAGATGAAACGCTCATCAAGCGGATCTCGGAAAGTAATGCTAAATGTTCTCCTGTTATTCACAGACCACCTTTTAAGATCATGCAGATATATTCCTTCAAAAATGAGCTCTCTATTTCGTTCCACGATTAAGCTGTCGTAAAACTCGTCAGCTGTTAAAGTGTCCAACAAAGCTGGTAAACCTGATCGAGTTCTTATTTGATTTAAGTCATTCAAAGGAGTACCTGTTACGGGTGAAACAAATCCACCATCTTCTAAAGCTGCTTCTGATCTAGAAAGTAATAATTCAGCTAAACGAATCACAGGAATATTCGCATCTGTTTTCAAGAACTTTGCGGAGCTTACCTGCTTTGTGTTAATCACATCGTTGTAGTAAGCAGCGTTATTATTAACATCCGCAATTGAAGAATTGGTATTCAAATCATTCTGTAAAATGTAGCGGTTATCTGCAGAAGAGAAATTAGGACTGTTTTCTACAAATCCACTTTCTAAAATCTCGTAGTTGATATTCATAGCCGCAAATCCAACACCATTAAGTGAGGCCAAATGAGAAACTAAACCAGTTCTTGTGGCAATGTTTCCCGACTTAGATTCTGAGTTTTGCTGAATAATAAACACATCCTCGGTAGAAATGGATGAATTATTAAATGCATCCATGACATTGTCCGTTAAAGAGTAGTTCGGTATCAATTGATTTAAATATCCCAAGGCTCTGCTGAAGTCGTTCTGCTGAAGGGCTATTCTTGATAAAACAGCTCTACAAACATTCACATTAATTCTGGCAGGATCAAAATTGACTCCAACCAAGATTGCTTCGGCTGCCTCAAGATCATTTATTGCTTGATTATATACTTGTTCTACTGTGGCAAGTGTAGCCTCAGGCAATTCACTTACATCAGTTGATTGAGTTAAGAAAATAGGAACGGCAGGATCATTGGCTGTAGAGGCCCTGTATTGTGGAGCCCAAAATCTGACTAATTCAAAATAGATCATACCTCTCATAGCCAATGCTTCTCCTTCAATTCTACTTCTCAGTGTATTATCAGAGATATTAGCAATATTATTGAGAATACCGTTAAGAATATTTATATTCTCGTAGGCTCTTCTCCAGTTTGATTCCACTTTTTGGTTGATGTTTAACACATCTTTATCCATGAAATTTTGATAGCTAGGAGCTTCACTAGCTCTCCAGAAAAAGAGTGTATTCTTTGCTCTCGAGTAAAGTGTTGCCATCAATTGTAAATCTCCACCATAGAGTTCTCCTCCATCCCCTCCATCGTAGATTCCTCCAAGATTCACATAGGCACCATTAAGCGCATCTATAAAATTTTGATCTGAAACGAAGACGTTTCCACTTAAGGAATTTTCTGCTTCAATATCTAATAAACTATTACATCCCAGAAATAGAACTGAGATCAAAAGAAAAGCTGATTTATTAATATTATTCAATTTCATCTTCCTGATTTTTTTAAAGTCCTACTTTGATTCCAGTCATGATTATTCTCGGCTGTGGCGTATTGAAATTATCAATTCCTCTACTAATGTTTTGTCCTATGATTCCATCTAAAGGATCGAAATAACTAACATCAGGATCATAGCCTATGTAGTCAGTAAATGTCAGCAAATTTGATGCGGAGACATAGAAACTAAGACTTCTCAATCCTCCAAGTTTCTTCAGTTTAGATGTTGGGAGATTATAAGTAAGTGTAATGTTCTTTAGTCTTATATAATCACCATCGGACAACCACCTAGTGCTTGATAATGGTAAGTTATTGGTAGGATCAAGTCGTGGAATATTCGTTTCGTCCCCAGGTTTATACCACCGATTCACTTGATCAGTGGTCTGTCCCAGATTCAAGATTCCACTATTAGACAGGTATTCACCAGTTTGGAAATAAAGATCCACTCCAGTTACAAATTGAAACATGAAAGAAAACTCAAAGTTTTTATAAACTAACGAGTTAGTAAGTCCTCCAAAGAGTTCTGGATTAGGATCGCCTACTATTTGCCTAGGTGCTTCGTTCCAATCTGTGGTTGTTCCTCCTTCTCCATCAGAGTATAGTGCATCACCAGTATCTGGATCAACTCCCACAAACTCTTGCATATAGAATACTCCAGCTGGCTGCCCTTCGATGAACGCATTGACTCCCACAATAAGAGGCGGTAAATTATTCAGTTTTTTCAGCGTGTTTTTATTGGAAGAAATGTTGAAATCTGTTGTCCAAGAAAAATCAGGAGTTTCCACATTAACTGTGCTAAGGTTCACTTCAAAACCTTTGTTTTCCATTTCACCGGTGTTTCCAAAGTACTCAGAGAAACCCGATGAAGGCCTAAGCGGAATAGGGAATAATAGGTCTTTTGTATTCTTAATGTAGTAATCAAATGAACCAGAAATTCTACCATCGATTACTTCGAAATCCAATCCAAAGTTTAGTTGTGAGGTAGTTTCCCATTTGATGTCTTTGTTAGCTAGGTTAGATGGCTCCAATGTTGCATCTGTACCATATCTAGTGGAGCGAAAGAAATTTTGTCGATAAAGAAAATCGTCAAGCGGGGTGTTACCCACAAGTCCGAAACTTGCTCGCAATTTCAGAAGGTTAACTGCATTTACATTGAAGAAAGAAGCATTGTTTATTTTCCATCCACCTGATACTGCTGGGAAATATCCTACTCTATTGTTTTCAGCAAATTTTGAACTTGCATCCATTCTTGCACTAGCCTGAAAATCAAATTGATCTTTGATGGCATAAGTAACTCTAGCATACGAAGATATTAAAGCGAAAGCTCCTCCTGGAATAGGTGCATCCGATGGAAAAAAGCTGTCAGTAAACGTGAAAGAAGATTGTGAATTCTGATATGATCCCCCTAAAATGACTGAGAGCTTATCGCCAGTTCCAACATCATTTGAATATGTCAGCCATCCATTGAATACATTATTAACCACACTTTCGGTCACCAATCTTGTTCGGCCATTTGTAGTGCCAGCTCCATCTTGTGTTTGTGGACCGCTGAATCGTTCAGACTTGATCTCACTTACGTCAGTTCCCCCATTTACATCAATTGTAATTTGATCATTTAGTTGATATTTCAAACCTAAACTTCCTAGTAGTGAATTATTTGTGGCCACAAAAGAGGCAAAATTGACTTCTGTTAACGGGTTATAGTCCAAGCTCCTAACATTTAGCATGTAGTTATTGTCCGCATCATAGGTATCGGAGGCAGGAAGTAAAAGTGCTTGAAGCGGATTTCCTAAATCTTGGTTTTCGTTTAACCTATCATCTTTAGAATGGATATAGTTTAGGTTCAGATTAGCAGATAAACGATCACTCAGTTTGCTATTTAGGGATAATGAAGCATTTACCCGATCAAATTTGTTGCCGATAAGAATACCTTCTTGTGTCGAGTATCCCAAAGAAGCGAAGTAGCCAAATGATTCGCCTCCTCCTTGAAAGTCAATATTAGCTCTTTGTGAAGTCCCCTTCCTAAAAACCTCATCTTGCCAATTTGTGCTTCCACTATTTCTTAGAGTTTGATAGAACCCTGGCATGTTTAAGGTGATTTCCTGACCAATTCCTGATAGAGGCGTGAATGTGACAAAATCAACATCAGTATCATAAAATTGCTCTAAGAATTCCCTATCAATAGCGGGGTATGTAACTCCACCTATCTCAACAAGGGGTTCGAATACCAATGAGTTGGCTAGGTCTTCGAATCCTCTTAAAATGTATTCGAAGGTTTGTAATAGATTTTCATCCCCATCTTGAATATTTAATTTTTTTGGAGTCTCACTCACTCCATATTGATAGTCGAAGTTTATTTGAAGCTTTCCATTTCCCCCCTCTTTAGTTGTGATAATTATTACTCCATTGGCAGCTCTTGTACCATAAATAGCAGTAGCAGATGCATCCTTTAGAATTTCAATCGAGGCGATATTACTTGGGTTGATGTTTGACTGATTATTTGATGAAAGTGGAACTCCATCTACCACATACAAAGGCTGATTGGAACTAGCCAAAGAAGATCCACCACGAATTCTTACTTGTGTAGCTTGTCCGAGTGTTCCGCTTGAATTCTGAACAAAAAGACCAGAGGTGGTTCCTTGATTAGCCTGCTCCAAATTAATCAGAGGTGCAGTGCTAATATTGGAAGCATCCACACTAGATACACTGCTCGTTAAATCTTCTTTCGATTGTGACCCAAATCCCGTATTTACTTTACTATCAGCATTGACTTTTTGCATGGTAATAGAAAGAGTGGATTGTCCTGTTAAGTAGATGGTTTGTGCTTTGAATCCTTTGGCACTAATGATTAAGGTTTCATACCCATCAGCTAACTTTATAGTGTAGCCTCCAGCAGTGTTTAGTGTGGCGTATACATCTTGTCCTTCAACTTTAATAGAGGCGTTGGGAATTCCATTGCCTGATTTGTCTTTTACAGTACCTGTCAGTGTTGTCTGAGCAAGAGAGGAAAAGGTAAAAGCAAACGCGAAAAAACAGCTTAAGAAGAGCTTCATAAGGTGGTAGTTGGTAATTATTATGTCTAAAATAGCTAGAATAGTTTTTTGGTGTACGATAATCGCTAAGAAATCGACCATGCTCCTTTTTGATTCGACTGGGAAATGTCAAAATTCTAATGTCAACTGACTCGGTTCCTCCTTTTCTTCTTCCTTTTTGAAATTGGAAATTCCAACACCAATTAATCGAATACCGTACTCATCCAGTAGCTCATCCGTCATCAAAGACATGGCTGTAGAAACATATTCTTCTTCTATCTCAATTGGATGATCCAATGTTTTACTTCTGGTAATTTGTCGAAAGTCAGCGTATTTGAGCTTAATGTTTATGGTTACGCCCTTGGTATTAGTTCGCTTGTATCGCTCGAAAGAAATTCTAGCTATTCGATCCAGCTCCTGATTTACATCAGCCAGTTCTTTGATGTTGTCTAAAAAAGTGCGTTCTGCACTTATCGATTTTGTTTCCCTACTTGGCTGCACACTTCTGTGATCAATTGCTCTGCAAATATTGTAATAGTAAGTGCCAGACTTCCCAAACCTCAACTTCATATCCTCCAATGATTTCTTCTTGAGGTCCTTCCCTGTAAAAATGCCTGCTTTCACCATTTTCTCTGCAGTCACTTTTCCTATTCCGAAAAACTTATGAACGGGAAGCTTGGCCACAAATTCTTCTGCTTCATCAGGAAGAATGATGAACAACCCATCTGGTTTATCCATATCAGAAGCGGTTTTGGCTAAAAACTTATTGAATGATATACCCGCTGAAGCTATCAAGCCGGTCCGTTCTTTGATTTTAGCCTTAATTTCTTTAGCAATCAATGTTGCAGAGTTCAAGCCAATCTTATTTTCTGTGACATCAAGATATGCCTCATCTAGAGACAGGGGTTCTACTAGATCCGTATATTCAAAAAAAACTTCTCGAATTTGATTCGACAGCTCTTTATATCTCTGAAATCTTGGAGGCACAAAAATCAACTCCCTACACTTTTTTGCTGCCAATGCTGAGGGCATAGCAGACTTCACGCCGAATTTTCGAGCTTCATAGCTAGCGGCTGCTACTACACCTCGCTTAGAATCACCTCCTACAGCAACTGGCTTTCCCCGCAATGCAGGATTATCCAGTTGCTCTACTGATGCATAAAAGGCATCCATGTCGACATGTATGATTTTGCGAAAATCCACACCTCAATATACGGGACAATGTTATTTCTAACTATTCACTTCTCAGTGATTGTACTGGATTTTTCACCGCTGAGTTAGCTATACGAATAGAAGCAATAAATACAGCGACGAAGAGTAGTCCAATCAAGGGTACCAAAACTGCGAAATAACTTGCTGCTTGATACACTGAAAAGATGGAAGCCATTAATAAATCGATAAGAAAGTAAGATCCCAGCGCGCCAATAGTAGAGAATATGAGCAATAGCCAGAAAAATTGATGATTGATCATCACCACAATCTGCTGAACAGATGCACCCAATACTTTTCTCACTCCAATTTCCTTGATGCGTTTGATCACATTGAGTGATACCAATGTGTAAAGCCCAATGGAAGATAAAACAAGTGCTAGGATGCCAAGAAATCTGAACATGATCTCAATGTTATTATTCACATAATCTGTTCCTGCTAAGGATTCATCTTGAAATTCAGAATTGAAAGGCGTATTTGGAGCTATTTCATACCACTTTTCTTCCATTAGTTTTCTTAGCTCTGTATTCCGAAGACCACTCTTAATCACCACAAAATTCATATCGTCTTTTGCTCCCAACCTAAATGCGGAAGGCGCTACTGGATCAAAAAACCCATACATATAGAAATCCATTACGACACCAATGACCGAAAGACGTGTGCTATCATCAATCTGAACAACTTGACCGACTGGTTCATCCCAATTCATTTCTTTCACCATGGATTCATTGACCAAAATGGAATTTTCACGATCAAATTCTGCTAGATTTTCCTCGAAGTAACGTCCTTTCACCATATTCAAATCCATGATGTCTTTGTAGCCCAATGAAAAGTTCATCATGTTGGCTTCCGCTTCTTTCTCGCCAGCCCGTAGCGTTCTGCTATAGGTCCACCATCCTATGTGATGTAT
>CAYGTD010000130.1:0-9800 GCA_964352725.1 uncultured Roseivirgaceae bacterium | reverse complement strand
TCAAACTTTGGAAATTTTTGAAACATTTCAGCTTCCATTCCTGGATTTGATACGGTAATAAAGGAATCTTCTGAAGTAGCGATATAATATTCAGAAGGTTCTTTAGATAAAACACAATTTGGAGTATGGCCTTCCATTTCCGTATAGAATCCCGTAGTTTTTTCTTCGCCATCCATGATGTAATAGGTGCGGATACATCCTTTTAGAACGAAATAACCTTCTTTCGATTTTTGTCCATGCTTCAATAAAACCGTACCTTTTTTCACAGATCGAAAAACATCCAATGCAACCATGGCATTCTTTTCCTCTTCTGAAAGGGAGATGTATTTTGAGATAAAATCGAATAGTAGCTTATGCATGAATCTTTTTTGGGATTGTGTGCATTTCAAATATAGAGTAGTTGTTATTCAAAACACCATGAAGACTAATTCTCCACCTGCTTTACAAATCCATTCACTCCTTGCTTAGTAAGTTGAGCCTTTCGTGCTTTCGCCTGATCAACGTTGGAGAATTTACCAGCAAATACACGATAGACTTTTTTTCTATCGACGATTACTTGCTTTACCCAGCCGTCATTGAATTCGTTCGCTTTTGCTTTTGCTTTTGAAGTATCACTGTAGGAAGCTATTTGAACCGTATAGGTTGGTTTCTTTAAGTTGTCTACTTTGATGGAGTTGGGAGATTGATTGATCAAATATAGCTTCACTGGGGCAGTACCTTTCTCAATAATGTCCAACTTTTTAGCCGCTCCTTTAGATAAATCTATGATCCTATCTTTCGCATAGGGTCCACGATCATTGATGCGTACGGTGACAGATTTATTATTTTGTGTATTGACTACTAATATCTGTGTATTAAAAGGTAGTGTTCTATGTGCGGCTGTAAATCCACGAGTATTAAACACCTCTCCATTTGCTGTTGCTTTTCCTTGAAATCCAGGTCCGTACCAACTAGCTATTCCCGATTCAATAAGTTGTGAACTCTTTGGGATTTTTGTACTTGAGCAGCTAATTAATAGAATCGTTGCTAAAAAAATGATGAAGAAAACTCTCATTGAATCACTGATTTACTTGAATAAACATCAATCATTAACATCTAGCTCCTTTTCTCTTTTTTCCGATACGTCCCATGTCTATATTTTTTTTAATGTAGTCTGCAGCTAGAGGGACTTTACAAGCAGTGCCTCCCATTTCTACTTCTACTTTACCCACTTCAGTACCAATGGCTTTTGCTTTCTCTGTCAGAGCAGCAATAGAAATACCAGTACCTATGATGAAACCATTCATGGTGTACCTGACACGATTTTGTGCACTATGGACTTCCTTGCCCGCCCTATCCAAAAGAACAGAATATTTCTCGATATCAAGATTTTCATCTTCATTGACTAACGCATATCTATTTAGCGTAGACCAACCAGCCGCGGCAACTCTTTCCTCTTTGGATTCAATCCACTTCAATCCAAGCTCAAAACCGAAAGATGTTTCAGATGCTACCCATGGCACAGCGAACTCAAAGAGATAGTACCAATAGGCTTGATGGACCCACTCATCTAATTGTTCCTCAGTGATCTGTGTCTCATCAGCGATTAGTCCTGCAAAATACATAGCATCTGAGTTCCCCGTTTTGAATAATTCTAATGATAGCTCATGATTCTTTTTCGTCTTTTTCAGAATCTTCTTCAAGTCTTGCACCTTCACCCCAAAGAAGGGTTCTTTAGCTCCATGCTTTAAAAGTGTGTTCTTTGTATTTGGGTCGCCGTAGCTTTCTAGTTCTTTAAGTACTTCCGAAACTGTCATTTCTTTTTCGATTAATTTTTAATTCAAATTACTCAAAAACTCCATGACATCCACATCGTCTGCATAGTCCCAAAGCTCTGGTCGCTGAGCTTTTCCGAAGGGTATATATCCTTCCCCCACAATACATTGAATCTTCTCTTTTTTATCATCCAAAATCTTTGTAAGACTATCTAATGACTCATATTCCTGATGGAATAAAACGGAGATAGGCGAGACCAAATCGTCAGTAGATATGGCCAAAAGGAATCCAGTGTCTAGATGGGGAGTTTGATTCACCAAGTAAATGGACTTGTGATAGTCGTAGTTATTTCTGTATTTATGATGATTGGCGACAGAATTGTATTGTTCCAAATGGGGAAAGATATCTCGTAAGTCAAATCCTTTTGGAGTATAAATTTTTGATACATTTCTACATCCCAAACCATAGTAAGAGAAGATGTCCAGTCCAAGATTCTGAATGTCTTCTGCTGATTCTTTACCATTAAGTACAGCCACAGAAGTTCTGTTCTTTCTTATGATGTTGGGAACATTTCTAAAGTAATACTCAAAGTAACGAGCAGTGTTATCACTTCCCGTTGCGATTACAGCATCTACGTTATTTAGTCGTTCTTTTATCTCTATGTTCTTTTTGAATTTGGGTTCAATTTCCAATATCCATTCTACTATCGTTCTAGTCAGAATTTCATCATCAGAACTTGGTTTAATTGCCACGAAATGACCAGAAAGTAATACACAAAGCAGGTCATGAAATCCAACAAGAGGGATATTGCCTGCCATAACGATCCCTACTATTTTAGGAACGTCAGTCTTTAGCTCATACTTGCTCGTCCACTCTTTCAATTTATCCTCTTCTAGCATGAAAGCAATTCCTCCTAGTGCGTTTTTCACACTTTCGTGGGTGAACCATCCATTATGATTTTTAGCTGTGGCAGATAATTCAACCAATTCATCATCAGTCAAATTTTCTATTTTTTGTTTGAGTTTTGAGAATACTTCGATTTTGCTTGACAGATTCATAAAATTTTTAATTTTCTCAGGTATAGCCAATGGGATGCAAACTTATTGCGATTAATTTTGTTGCTATAATTTAGAACGAGATAAAAAGCTTTTTCAATGGCGATTATTATAACTGACGAATGTATTAACTGCGGAGCATGTGAACCTGAGTGTCCAAACACTGCTATTTACGAAGGTGGTGTAGAATGGAAGTGGGCTGACGGTACTGACCTCAAGGAGATAGAAATGGAGGATGGATCTAAGCTAGATGCCAAAGAAGTGCAAGAACCAGTTTCTGATGAGTTTTATTATATCGTACCTGGTAAATGCACCGAATGTACCGGCTTTCATGAAGAACCTCAATGTGCTGCAGTTTGTCCTGTAGACTGCTGCGTGCCTGATCCGGATTATGTGGAAGAGGAAGAAGAGCTCTTAGCTAAGAAAGAGTGGTTACACCTTTAAAAAAGGTCTTGGCTATTTGGGTTTAGGTTTTGGCTTTAATTAAGCAAAATATTTCATCATTACTCAACTCAGTTGTATAAACACTTATCGAGGTGAAGATTGATTCTTTATAAGATTCTGTCTAAAACCTAGATTTCTAATACCCAACATCCACTTCACTTCATCTTCTTTCGTTTTATCAAATAAGCTCCTAATATCTTATCAAACGAATCATTGGTGTTTACAGGGGCGAAATCAATTTTCATCATCCCACATTTGATCTTTAAGTTTTGATAGAAATCAGCCATGGATTTTCTGTAAGCATCCTTTACTTCATGTGGATTCACTTTTATGGATTCATTCGTTTCCATATCAATAAACTTGTAAGGTCGATCTTCAAATTCAAAATTTAATTCGCTGGCATAGTCTGAGACGTGAAAAAGGATGACTTCATGTTTATTATGTTTCAAATGCTGTAAAGCGTTTAAGAGCTCTGACTCATCTGTATCTTGAAACATATCTGTAAAAAGAATGATAAGCGAACGTTTGTGAGCTTTCTCCGCTATTTCATGCAATACAGTAGTAATGTTAGTTGAGCTACTTGGAGTGTTACTTTCCAATTGAGAGAGCGTAGTTAAAATGGTATTCAGATGAGCTTGTGTACTTCGTAAAGCGGTCTCTGCTTCAATCTTATCTGAGAATACAGTGAGACCAACAACATCTCGCTGCTTCGTAAGCAAATAGGAGAGGGCTGAAGCAGCAAAGACGGAGAACTTTAATTTGTCTTTTGTCTTGGCTGGATAATGCATTGATCCAGAGTTATCGATAAGAATTCGACACCTAAGGTTGGTTTCCTCTTCATACTGTTTGGTATATAAACGATCCGTTCTGGAAAACACCTTCCAGTCTATATGTCGAGTGCTTTCGCCTGCATTGTAGAGTTTATGCTCGGCAAACTCCACAGAGAATCCATGATAGGGAGATTTATGAAGACCAGTTATAAACCCGTCTACTAATTGCTTAGCAATGAGTCCTAGATTATCAAATTGATTAATTTCAGCAAGGGTTGAAGTCATAATAGTAATTTCACCTTAATACTAAACCTACTTTTGTTGAAAAAAGATATAAAGGGTTATATTTAGCCCGATTTTAAAAATTAAAACTACACACCTAACACAAATTTTTAGAAAAGTGGAAGAGAATAACGAACACGGGAGAGACGAAATTTATTCAGAGAGAGTTAAGGCGGGAAAGCGTACTTACTTTTTTGATGTGAAAGCGACACGTTCAAATGATTATTATTTGACGATTACAGAGAGTAAGAGAAAGCCAAAGGACGATGGATTTTTCTATGAAAAACATAAGATTTTCTTGTATAAGGAAGATTTTAATAAATTTGTGGAAGCACTGAATACGACAGTGAATCACGTTAAAGAAGAATTAATGCCAGAAGTAGACTTCACTCAGTTTGATAGAGAATACGAAGGCAACAACGAAGAATCAACTACTACTCCTGTGTCAGATGCTGATTCTGACTTGAAGTGGGATTAAAGAATTTACTTTTATAAGTAAGTATGAAGAGGGGGCTTCCTGACAATGTCGGGAAGCTTTTTTTATATCGATATATTAAATTATTTTCTAAGAAGTTGGTTAAAATGATAACAATTATCCCATCCTAATTAACGCCCTGTTCGGCTATTCGGACTGGCTTTTTAGTTATAAGTTGACTCACTGAAAGTGAAAATATTGTTTCAGAATTTGATGAAAAATAGTTTTAAAATAAATGGTAAATTAATGATCCTTATTTTTTGCTATACGTTACGAAATCAGTTTAAATAAATACATGATAACGACATTAAAAGCCAAAGCATTACAGTTATTGACTTTGCTAGCCATCTCACTAATGATTATATCGGTCATTGGATTCCAGCAAGTCTCTGAGTTAGAGCCTGACGAATTGGAAATTATACTGAAGGATAACTATGATCAGTTGATTCCATTAGATGGGTCTAAGCCCTCCTTTGATTTATATGAAAGAGGAATGATTGGATATATTGATATGAAAGCTGACGGAAAAAAAATTGATAATAAAAAAATAACGTTGATTGATTTCCGATTATCTTCTAAAGTGAAGAGAATGTGGATTATTGATTTGAAAGACAATAAGGTCCTGCATCACCGCTTAGTTTCTCATGGTAAGAATACAGGCGAAGAGTACGCGAAGAACTTTTCTAATATCAAAAACTCTAATCAAAGTAGCTTAGGATTTTATATCACAGGTGAAAACTACATAGGGAAGCATGGACTCTCTATGAGATTGGATGGACAAGAGTCTGGATTTAATGACAAGGCGAGAATTAGAGCAATTGTGATGCATAGTGCCAACTATGTAAGTAAAGACTTTGCCAAGTCATATGGAAGATTAGGAAGAAGTTTTGGATGTCCAGCGATTGCCAATGATGGTCATAAAGAAATCATTAAAAAGTTAGCTAATAAATCAGTTCTTTTCATTTATGCCGGGATCAAAGAGTATGATGAAAAGACGAAATTGAATGATCGTGAAAAAGCACTGAAATACATCAAGAATAATGAGACCGTTGTTACTGCAACGGTTTCTCATTAAGTGCATTGATCAATTTCTGATCTCTGTTATAGATGTCTTTTCTGAAATTTAAGATTCCATTTTCATCTACAAAAACCGTCCAGTATTGCATGTGAACCATGATTGGTTCCTTTAATATCACGGAGTAGTTTTGTTGAGATTTTAACACCTCTTTGATTTTTTCTTTGCTCCAATTATTATCCTTGGCCAGAATGTATTCTGCCATTTCTCTTGGCTGAGATAATCTTATACATCCTGAGCTTAAAGCTCTATCCGTCTTTACAAACAATTCCCTGTGATTGGTATCATGCATGTAAATGTTATATGAGTTAGGGAAGATAAATTTTACTTCACCTAATGCGTTATTTGCTCCGGGTTCTTGTCGTAGTGTGTAAGGAAAATTAGATCCTTTTGCGTTACTCCAATCGATGGTGGAAGGATCCATAATACTACCATCAGATGCAATCACCTTGATGTTTAGCCTGTTAAGGTGCTCAGGGTTCTTAGCTTGAGCAGGGATCATATCCTGCGAAAGGATGGTGGGAGGAATTGTCCAATAGGGATTAAAAACCAGATAGGTCATTTTAGAGGAAAAGACGGGAGTCTGACGAAAAGGTTTACCTACTGCTACCGTCATTTCTAAATCTACCTTTCCTTCATTGACCAATTCCAATTCATATGCAGGTAGATTAACCATAATGTATTTCTTGCCTAGATCTTGAGGCAACCATCTGCATCTATCGAGGTTGATTTTTATCTGTTCAATCCGAGTCTCAACAGGAATATTGAGTGAAGTGAGTGTCTCTTTTCCAAGATTGCCATCAGGCTCTAATCCATTTCTTTTTTGGTACTTCTTTACTGCTTCCTGAATTGTTTCGTCATACAGTTCAGGTTCATCAAATGTGTATGCTATTATATCTTCTGTCACTCTCAATCGAGTTCTTAAAAGCGACACTCTTTCATCTCGCATATTTGGCTTAAGAGTTTCTCCAGTAGGAATTGGAGACCATCCACCTTGATCTTGTATGGATTGATAAAGTGCTAATCGTTCTTTCAGCCGACCGTACGATTTAAAAGAAGGTTTAATTTTTTCAATTTCTTCACTTACGTTTCCATTCTGCATGACTGTTTCCAATACGATTAAAGGGTTGCCCTCTCGTTTGCTTACTTTCCAGTCTGAATCTATTTTTTGGGGATCTACTTTACCTGACATTAAATGGGAGGTGTATAGCAGGAAAGCATCGGTTTGAAGAATTTCAAAATCGGTCTTCTCATAGATAGAGAGTTCTTTTTGTTGCTGTAGTTTTTGTAGCTGCTCCAAATGATAATCCATTGGATTTAATCCTTCAAGACTACTTTCTTCAATCGCCTGTATCAGTTGGTCGGTCATCTTATCATTCCAAATTGATTGAAATAATTGCTGATTGTAAAACTGAGGTATAGTATTGCTGCAACATACTGGCTCTCCTTGCAGTCTCAAACTAGGCATGCTCGAAATCAATTCAACTTTTATTCTTAATTCATTAGACTCCTCAGATACTTGAGCAAGCAAAACTTGAGTGACAAATACTATGAGGAGAGTGAGTAAGAGATGTTTTTTAAGACGCATAAGGAGCTTAATAATTTAGTAAAGTAAAACTAATGCGTAATTTAAGTTTTTGACCCACATTCGTAAGATGAAGTATAAACTTTTGCTACCTCTTTTGATTCCTTTGATTTTTTCCTGTTCCGGAAAATCTCAACTAACAAATAGTGAAGTTGTAAAGGATAGTAGCTCATATGTCATTTTGGTATCAATTGATGGATTCCGCTATGATTATGCCGAAAAGTTTAATGCCACCAATATTTTGAAAATGAAACAAACTGGTAGCTGGGCTAAATCAATGATTCCTTCTTTTCCTTCCAAAACATTCCCTAATCATTATAGCTTGGTAACGGGTATGTATCCAGGAACTCATGGTATTGTCTCCAATTCATTCTATAGCCAATCACGAGGTGAGGAATATTCTATAGGAAAACCAAGTGTGCTTGATGGGTCATGGTATGGAGGAACGCCATTGTGGGTACTGGCAGAGCAAAATAATATGAAAGCGGCCTCTTACTTTTGGGTAGGATCAGAAGCTAAAATCAAAGGAGTGAGACCTTCTTACTATTTCAAATATGATGGACGTATTCCTAATTCGCAGCGTGTTGAAAAAGTGACAGATTGGTTGACTTTGCCTAAAAAGAAAAGACCACAATTTATTACGCTTTACTTCTCTGATGTTGATTCAAAAGGACACAAGTTTGGGCCTGATGCTATAGAAACAAAAAATGCAGTACTTTCGATTGATCAACTTATTGGTGAACTAAGGTGGCGGATTGCTAGGAGCGGCTTAGATGTGACATTGATTGTGACATCTGATCATGGAATGGCTTCTATAAATGAGCCTTTTTATCTAGACGTGGATTTTCGTGGAGCAAAAACGGTCTTTAGCTCCACTAGCGTTTCTATCTTTCATGATAATAGTGATGTTTTGGGAGAAATAAAGGCTGACATTCAGGCTATAAATGATGTTCAAGTGTATAGTGCTGTCGATTTCCCAACATTATATCACTTTGAAAATGAAGATCGTTCAGGGGATTTATTAGTGACCATTGATCCTCCTAAAGTCTTTAGTACGAGACAGTCTGTTTCTGGAGGGACTCATGGATATGATCCATATGAGCATAGGGATATGCACACCATTTTTTACATTGAAGGGTCTCAGATTAAATCAAATTTTGAAATAGGATCATTCGAAAATGTGCATGTCTATCCTTTAGTTGCAACTATATTAGGATTACCTATCCCAGATGACATTGATGGAAATGCGGATGTTCTTAAAAGGGTATTGAAAGACAGGCCTTGAAATGTTAGTTTGCTTCTTTTAGGAATTCAGAGTTGTAATCATGCTAGTTTCTGAATTTATTTTAACTACTCGTTTTTCGATTCATATCTTGAACAGCACGCTCTATCCCATTGGGAGTAAGCGGAAACATCGGAATGATTTCTTTGATGACTTGATTGGTATAGGTTAAGTGCCAATACTTGATTGGATCAGGATTGAGCCATACCGTCTTTTTGAATTTCTTTGAAATTGCTTGCCAAGTCTGAATACTTCTCATGTCCAATTCATAAGGAGCCATTGCTGCATCTCCTATGACAAATACACGATAGTCTTTATTGTATTGAAGTAACCGTTCTATTTCGAATCTCTTCGATCTACGCTCGTCTTTGTAGACCACATTATACACGGTATTGTGGAAGTAGAAGACTTCTAAGTCATGCGCAAAACGTGTTCTCATTTTCTTGAAAAGATTCTGTACTGTTTTGATATAAGGGGTCATCGAATAACCTCCATTATCTATGAGCACGATGATTTGCAGTTTCTCGTTTTTCTCACTGGTCAGTTCTGGAATGAATAAACCACCGCGTTTTAATCCTGACTGAATCGTCACAGGAATGTCCAGTTTCTCTGTAGAGCTTTCTTCAATCACTCCCTTGATGGAAGAGAGTGCAGCATCTACATTATTGTCGTTGATCAGCGTGTCTTTTTCAACTGGAAAATAGTTGCGATCATTCATGACTTTACGTGCCATTTTACCGCCACCCGTTCCGCCTACACGAATACCATTTTTTGCAGCTCCACCATGACCGTAAGGAGAGATGCCACCCGTTCCAATCCAATGACTGCCACCACCATGATTCTTGTTTTGCTGATCTCTCACCTTTTCCATTCGCTCCAGCAATTCCTCCAATGATAGATCAGAATAGTCAGCCATCTTATCTAGCACCCTTTCTGTAGGTTCTAGGTTTGGTTGCTGATCTCCATCATCTTCTAAATCTGGATTGTCATTGTCAAAAATCTCTTTTCCAGAAATCATTTCCTTGATATCGTAATCAGTCAAGTGTACTTGATCCAAAAATCTATTGACCAATTCAT
>CAYGTD010000129.1:8557-9813 GCA_964352725.1 uncultured Roseivirgaceae bacterium | reverse complement strand
GTACGTGCTACTCGGTAGTAGCGTATCAAACTGGGTACTTCAAAGCAAACTATCCTGCAGAATACATGGCGTCCGTTTTGACTCACAATCAAAACAACATTGACAAAGTGAGTTTCTTCATGGAAGAATGTAAAAACCGAGGCATCAAGGTTCTGGGTCCTCATGTAAATGAATCCGCTAAAGATTTTGCGGTAAATGCTGAAGGAGAGATTCGATTTGGGATGGGTGCCATCAAGGGGACTGGTGAATCTGCTGTGATGGCCATCATTGAAGAACGAGATGCTAACGGGCCATTCAAAGATATTTTTGATTTCGCTAAGCGAGTTAATCTACGAACCGTCAATAAGAAATCATTCGAGAGTCTAGCAAAAGGAGGTGGATTTGACTGTTTCAATGACTATCACAGAAGGCAATATGTAGAGCCAGACGATGAGGGAACTTCAATTATTGAAAAAGCAATACGCTATGCAAACCGAATGCAAGAAGAGGAAGCGAGTAACCAATCTTCCTTATTTGGTGGAGCCTCTGGCACAGACATCTCCAAGCCAAAAGTAGGTAGAATTGAGCCATACGGCGAGATAGAAATGCTCAATATTGAGAAGGAAATGGTGGGACTTTACATTACCGGTCATCCACTCAACCAATTCAAATTTGAGATGGATCATCTGACTAATACTACAATTAGCCAGCTCACAGATATTGAAAAATTGAAAGGAAGAGAATTGAAAATTGGTGGAGTGATTAGTGAAGTACAGCATCGGACAACTAAAAAAGGAAATCCATTTGGTCAGTTTACATTAGAAGATTTTGGGGATAATTACACCTTCTTCCTTTTTTCAAAAGACTATTTGGCTCACAAGCCAATGCTAGAAAAAGGGTGGTTTGTTTACCTATCGTGTACCGTTCAAAACAGATGGCACAGCGAAGAATTGGAATTGAAGATTCATCAAATACAACACCTCAGTGAGATTCGAGATCAGATGACGAAAGGCTTAGAACTCAATATTCGTTTAGGTGATGTGAATAGCATGATCGTCTCAGAGATAGAACGAATAGCCGAAGAACATCCAGGTAAATGCCTACTAAAACTTTCATTAGGAGGTGTCTATGAAAACAGAGCTATTAAGCTAGATATGCTCAGCAGAAAATACACCATAGAACCTACAGATGAATTGATTCAAGAATTGAAAACATTAGAAGAAGTGAATATTAAGGTATTGAGGCAGAAGGGATAGTTTTCTTAGTGTAGCACGTTG
>CAYGTD010000129.1:0-8457 GCA_964352725.1 uncultured Roseivirgaceae bacterium | reverse complement strand
GTTATCTTGGGTTATTGAAATGACTGAAGGCACCTAACTACAGCCACACCCTTCGGTTAACTCAGGGTGACCCGTTGCAAAAAACCATTTGTCTTTACAACAACATTCTAATATTTTATCATCACTTGATAAACTATTCAAACTATCTTTGTGTTCATCATCAATACAAATAAAAAAACTGATTTATAAAAGATAATAAAATGGCAAAAGCAGTAGAAATCACAGACAGTAACTTCGATGAAATCATTAATTCAGATCAACCAGTATTGGTGGATTTCTGGGCAGAATGGTGTGGCCCATGTAAAATGATTGGACCAGTAGTAGAAGAACTAGCTGGAGAATATGAAGGGAAAGCTATAATTGGAAAAGTGGATGTAGATGCAAATCCTGAAGTGTCTGCTAAGTTTGGTATCAGATCCATCCCTACTCTTTTGGTTTTCAAAAACGGAGAAATTGTTGACAAACAGATCGGAGCTGTGGCCAAAAATGTATTAAGCCAAAAACTAGACGCTCAAATGGCATAAGCCAATTTTCAAGAAATTATTAAAGCCTCCATTCTGAAAAGAGTTGAGGCTTTTTTATACCCAAAAAACATTAATAATTTCCTCTTCCATTCTTAGTAATAAGAAAACGAATTATTTTTCCGTTTAATAGGTTAGTGACGCTCATGAAGATTGTTTTCTCATTCCTTTTTTTAAGTTGTTCTTTCTTGCTCTCAGCACAAATAGTTCGTGAATCAGAACTTCTTAGGAAGATGGATCTTGGAGCTGAATTGATGGCAAATAGCAAATATGATAGTGCGCAAGCAGAGTTTCAATTTGTGCTACAAAACATGGAAAAGTTGCCTTCTGAAATGGCATACTATTTCGGAAGAAACAGTTTCCACCTTGGCAAATACAAGCAGAGTATCAACTGGCTAAACAAATACATTCAGCTAAAAGGAACCAAAGGCAGGTTCTATGAAGCTGCCGTCCAATTTCTTCAGTTTGCTGAAGATGAATACATTAAAATACAGCGATCACAAACATTAAAACTTGTAGAGGACCTAGAAAGCTCCGAGTACAATTGTGGTGGGCTCGAAAAAATGCTTTGTCCTGTCTGTCATGGATCAGGAGTGGTAATCAGCGCTGGACTATTTGATAATGTATATAAAACATGTCCCTATTCACTTGGAGAGGGTTATCTAACGTGTGAAGAGTACAATCTATTTATGCGTGGTGAGCTAGATCCAAAACTGGGCAACTAAGAAAGTCGGCTTTTGAAATCACTGTATTCAAATTCTTTCACTAGATCAAAAGATCCATTTTTTCTTACAATTCCAATGGATGGATGCTTAACTCCATTAAATGTAGAGGTCTTCACCATGGTGTAATGAATCATGTCTTTGAAAATAATGGGGTCTCCAATCTTAAGAGGCTTCTCAAACCAATATTCTTCTAAAAAATCACCTGCTAGACAACTAACTCCACCCAGTCTATATGGATGCCAATTTGGTTTAGCTTCCTCTGAACCATTTTCAAGTTTAGGTCTATAAGGCATTTCTAAGCAGTCAGGCATATGACACGTAAACGATCCGTCAAAGATGGCAGTCTTCTTGCCCCCATTCTCCACAACATCCAAAACAGTCGTATGAAGATCGCCTGTTTGCCAAGCAAATGCACTACCTGGTTCAAGTATGATATCAACTTCATGCTTTGCTTTGAAAGCTTTTAGCAGCGTTATCAAATGACTAGTATCATAACCTTCCCTTGTCATTAAATGGCCTCCACCCATATTAACCCATTTTATGTGAGATAAATACTCACCGAATCTTTCTTCAAGTGCATTTAATACATTCTCTAATGCAAACGAAGTGGACTCACAAAGCACATGAAAGTGTAGCCCTTCTACTCTCTCAGGAAGTTCCTTTAGATGCTCTTTAGTAATTCCTAATCGAGATACTGGACTTGATGGATTATACAAGTCAGTTTCCACATCAGACCACTCTGGATTCACTCTCAAGCCGATACTTACATCCTTTGGCACATCATCCACAAACCGCTCATATTGTCCCAGTGAATTGAAGGTAATATGGGATGATTTTGAAGCAATTTCAGCAAATTCGTTGGAGGCATAAGCCACACAATATGCATGAGATTTCACACCCATTTCTTCATTGCAAAGCAATACCTCATGCAGGGAACTGGCGGTCGCACCATTCACATACTTTTTCACAGTAGGAAAGGCACTCCACATGGAAAACCCTTTGAAAGCTAAAATAATCTCAACGCCAGCTTCCTTTTGTACACGATCAATAATCTCTAGATTGTTAATAAGCTTTTGCTCATCAAGCACAAAACATGGAGAGGGTATATTCACTTTAGGTATCGTTCTTCAATAATTGAAATATGATGTAGTAAATGTCCTGAGATTATATAACCGATCATCTCTACAGACATTTCTACTCCATTACATTTGCCTGTTCGTTCTCTATATTCTTGACTCAATGAAGAGTAGAAATCTATTGTTGCCGCACGTAAATTCATAAATTCGGTCAGCAATTGATGAACAGTACGATGATCCGCTTTCGCTTCTGGCACATAATCATCTTGATCAAAACCACTAAGCTCCGTTTTGTCATTTCGTGCAAATCTCATGGCTCTGTATACAAAGACTCTCTCTGAGTCAATCATATGCTGAACCACATCCTTTATGCTCCACTTTCCTTCCGCATATCTATGGTGCGCCTTTTCATCATTAATCGATTTCAAAAGCTCCATGAGATCATCTCCAGATTTTAATAGAAGAGGAACGAGTTCGCTACTACCTATTGATTTGAAATAGGGTTGATAAAACTCAGGTACTTTATTAATATCTACCGCCATATTATTCCATTCCCAGGTCCAGGTCATGTTCTTCGTGCCATGGCAATCCTGAAGAAGCTAATTTTTCTAAAAAAGGATCTGAATTGAATTCTTCTACATTAAATACGCCCGCTCCTGTCCATTTTTTGGTAAGCATCATGTACGCTCCTATCATGGCAGGTACTCCAGTTGTGTAAGACACCCCTTGTGCTCCTGTCTCCTGATAGGCTGCCTTGTGGCTGCAATTGTTCCAGATATAGTACGTCTTCTCTTTACCGTCTTTGATTCCTTTTATTCTGCAACCAATAGAAGTTTCACCTTCATAATTCTCACCTAATTCACCCGGATTCGGCAATACCGCTTTTAGAAATTGAAGAGGCACAATCTCCTTGCCTTCATAATTGACTGGCTCTATAGAAGCCATCCCAATGTTTTGAATCACACGTAAATGAGTGAGATACTCATCCCCGAATGTCATCCAAAAACGAGCCTGCTTTATCGTGGGATAATTCTTAACCAATGACTCCAACTCTTCATGAAAAAGCAGGTATGATGGTCTCTTTCCAATGTTTGGATATGCTAAATCCTTTCTGAATTCAAAAGGTTTTGTCTCTACCCATTCCCCATCTTTCCAGTACTTTCCATTCTGAGTTATTTCTCTGATATTAATCTCAGGATTAAAATTGGTAGCGAATGCTTTCCCATGATCGCCCGCATTACAATCGACGATATCCAAATAATGAATTTCATCAAAAAAGTGTTTTGCTGCGCGAGAGGTAAATACACCCGTAACACCTGGATCAAATCCACAACCCAAAACAGCTAGTAATCCAGCTTGCTTGAATTTATCTTGATATGCCCATTGCCACTTATATTCGAATTTTGCCTCCTCAGGTGGTTCGTAGTTTGCTGTATCCAGGTAGTGTACACCACATTCCAAACAAGCATCCATAATGGTCAAATCCTGATAAGGAAGCGCCACATTGATGACCATCACTGGATTGTGTTTCTTAAAAAGCGAAACAATTTGATCAACATGATCAGCATCTACTCTATCTGTTTCGATAGATACATTATGATCTCTTTTGATGGCAGCTGCAATTTCATCGCACTTAGATTGAGTACGAGAAGCCATCACAATCTCTGTAAATACATCTGAATTTTGAGCACATTTGTAGGCAGTAACTCGTCCTACCCCTCCTGCGCCTATGATTATCACCTTTGACATTGTATGAGTTTAAAAATGTTATTTGTCAAAGGTAATCTCACTGAGATTATTTACAGAATAAATCGATAAGTGTATTTTATCAGAAAGGTATGTGTTGTAGAAACATTCCTTGCATTGTAAAAAAGAGCATCAGAATCTGAGAATCTAGAAACGTCATTACTGGTCCCGTTAGAAGACCAAACGAGGAATAATGTTGAGCCAGGCACATACTCCCATCTCATTACCATATTCGTTTGTAACTGAAAAAAATCAAAATCTGGCTTATCAAATGAGTAGTCTGTAGCTCCGTCTCTATTTTCATCTATGAAATACGATTCAGTTGATTCATCAAATGAAATTTGCTGATCATCAAATGGTTCGAATCTATTTTCATAATTGATAGCGTCTGGAGTAGTCACTCTTTTAAAATTTGAATAGCCTCCAAAAAAGAAGAATGACTGTCCCCAAAATTCGACAGTAAGATTTGGAGTTATATTATAATTGGCCCTAAGAGAAGCGGAAAAAGTCTCACGTTCTATAGTAGCTAGAATATATCTATTGTCGCTTTCATCATTTTCTAGTTGAGTGACCCATTGCAAATCATTTCTATTCCAATTAATTCTTGGCGCAAATGTTAGCTGGAGTGCGTCGGTTGGTCTTGCTTCAATATTTAGAGAGACCCCTGACCCACTACTAAACTCTTTCCTTCCTAGGTTTATATTTGGATTTATGGACAAACTCACCTTTTTACTCCTGTTTGTACTTATAGACATCCAGTAGTTCATATTTCCAGGATACCTAATAGATGGCCCACCTCTTAGATCTGCATTAGACACGCTAGAACCTCCTATCCAAAAACCAGTACCAAACTCCCAGAAATTCAAAAACTGAAGATTCATGTTAAAGTTGATCCCCTTATTAGTCACAGTCCTTCCAAAATCTTGGTTCATTTCAGCATAGATATTATATGTCTGCCATCTAAAAAATTTCGTCACCTTGGGAATACGATATTGTGTCCAAAACCAATTATTCACATCATCGGTTTGTCTCAAGAAGCCAGTATCATTCAACTCTAATTCTGGAGATCGGTAGTTGGACCCAAAAGTCCAGCGCCAATTTCCACTTCGTTTTCCAAAGGTTAAAGCTCCAGCTGTCCCTACCAAGCTTGTTCTGGTAGAGTCAACATTTTCATAAAAGTTGTCAGGTCGCTGGAAGTTTCGCTGATTGGCTGTTTGTGTTCGGTAAATAGAGCCTTGACTTCCCTCCACTCTAGATACCATGGCTCTAAACTCAAATCCATATTTTCTGTCCTTAAAATTATGATCTACATCAACTCCAGCACTCACTGCATTATCATGAAGGTACTCTAGGTCATTCCCTGTATTATCAAATCGCTTAACATGGGTGGCCAATGCTCCAATTACCGTTTTACCACCATCTATATCTTGTTGTACTCGTCCAACTAGATAATTGGTATATGGCTCCACTTTCTGTACGGTAGATTTGTCTGAAAGGTGGCTTTCAGATCCTACTTCATACGCTACATCTGCTTCTACTTTATCAGTTAATGACTCTAACACTGCCCACGAAAATCCTTTTGCATTTTTACCCGTCAGTTTAAAAGCTCCAATAATAGGAGTTTGATTTGGAACATCTGCATACTCTACATCCCCACTTGCAAATGCATTACCTTTTGGACTAGCTCCAACCCTTCTTGAATAAAATAGATTATTTGGTCCTCCACTAGTTCTCATGCTCAATAAAGTACTTCCTTCTAGAAAAAAGGGTCTTCTCTCTCTGAAGAAAAGTTGAAATGCTGAAAGGTTTACCATAGAAGGATCAGCATCCACTTGACCAAAATCCGGATTCACTGTTACATCAAGAGTAATATCAGAGGTGATTCCAATCTTTGCATCAAGTCCTGCATTAAGGGAATATTCTTTACCTGAACTCCTAAATGGGTTTCCTTCTTCTTTTGGATACTTCTGATAAGAGCTAAGCAAATACGGTTGTATTTCTAATTGTTTTTGAGGTCTAATTCCTTTAATTCCATTAAGCTCTCCGAAAAGATGTACCCAACCCTGAGCATTTGGATCTGCCGGTTGCCATGTGTTTATCTCTTGTCCTCGAAAGAAGTTTCTACTGAGTTGAAGTCCCCAAACATGAGATTCCTTACTGGCAAAGCGCAGCTGAGAAAGTGGTATCTTAAACTCAGCAATCCACCCCTTATCATCAATGGAAGTCTTTAGGTACCAAATAGGATCCCATGTGCTATCCCAATTGTCTCCATTATTTGAAACGTATTCCTCTCCTTTTACTCCAGAGGCACAAGCAGTAAATGAAAAAGCTGTTCTTTTATCATAATAGCTGTCGACCATAAAGGTCACACGATCACCGTCAAAACCATCTCTCCGAGTCATTCTCCTTTGAATTTTCTCTGGTTCTGTATCAAAAGCTCGAATTCCTACATATAGAAACTTATCATCATAAAGTATCTTAAATTGTGTCTCTTGAGTCGGTGCTACATTGTATTCAGGTCTATGACCAACGAAATCTCCGCCCCATTCCACTTGATCCCAAGCTGGTTCGTCCAAAAAACCATCGATGGTAATTTCACTTTGTTTCTCAGCTGTCGTATATGATTTTGTTGTTGATAAAGTATTCTGCGCTGATGAAGATATGGCGTAGAAAAATAATAAAAATAAAAGTCTAGCCCTGGGGTGCATGGAATTTGAGTCAGTTGAGTGAGGAGCTTTACAATAAAAGTGAAGCCGTATCCCTAGGATATGAATACCTTCAAAAGATTCATTAGTTACATTATTTATGTGAAATGCAACTTTCTAAGGATAGAAGGCTTATCTCAGCGTGTATCTAAAGCCTGTTTGAACCACGAAACGAGAAGGTGAATTTATGGTATTGCTTAGTGGAGTGATGGAGTAGCGATAATTGGGTTCAATTGTCATATCTATTTTATCAAATAGACGATAGCCAAACTCAAGTCCTCCAATTCCATCAAATGACCAATCATTGTATAGACTATTTTGACTGCCATTTATAATCTGTCGAGAAGGATCGCTAAGACTATTTTCTATTAGATAATTAGCAGCAACTCCAGCGTTTAAACGTAAGCTAAACCGATTATCCATAAGAAAATATCCCGCCTTCAATGGAAGAGACGCGAATTGTAAATTGCTATTTATATCCACGTCTCCATCAAAACTTGTCTGAGTATCTGCTCTTTCTCTTTCAGCTGGCTTTAAACTTGCTGGCTCTATCTTTCCTGTGCTGATAGCATCCAGAGTGGAGAATTGATCAAATACATTGATAGAAGCCGAGCCTCTATTATTAATATTAGTGTATGCCAAACCACTTTCAAGCGTCCATTTTTCGCCCAGCTTCATACCAAAATCAAATCCAACAGAAGTAGCAGTTCCTTCATTCATTCCATTTTGAACTGCACTTGCACTAGGATTGCTAAAACCTCCCGCTCCAACTGCGGTAGCAGCTGCTGCAGAATTAACT
This sequence comes from uncultured Roseivirgaceae bacterium, assembly GCA_964352725.1. Classification (GTDB taxonomy): domain Bacteria; phylum Bacteroidota; class Bacteroidia; order Cytophagales; family Cyclobacteriaceae; genus Ekhidna. Next base: position 885 of record CAYGTD010000129.1, on the reverse strand, counting down.
GAGCTAGAAATAGAGCTCGATCCAGAAAAGTCGGGATTAAACTTACCAGCACCTGCTTCCAAACCAGCCCAGAATTCATTTTTCTTGGATGTCTTTGATTTCAAAGAATTTAAAGTTCGATAAAAAGGGTTTATTGAATGATTCGCTTCAGCTAATTCTATACTTGGTTTTTTAGCCTGAATTTCAATCGTACTTAATAATTGAAGTCGTTTTTCATCTGAATCTAAAGAAGTTGAAATAAAAACTGGCTCTAGTTCCTCTTTAGAAATAACTATAGGAGTCCAGTAGAATGTTGTCTGATCGAACGCTAGCTCTGGAGCATTAAACTGGGATACATCTAGATCATCAGAAAGGAGCGCATTGTAGGATACCGACTCTTCCTGATTATTAATATTTTCTAAGAGACGGCTTGAATAATGAATGGCAAACGAAGAAATAGCAATAAGGATAGCAGCAGCTGTTAGCCATTTGTGCCAAGAGTACGAGGCTTGATATTGAGATACCAATTCAGCATTGAGTGAATTGTTCACATTATCCCATACTCTCTCAGGGACATGATGACCTTGTCCCTCAAACTTCCTACCTACTATATCTTCAAAATTCTCCCGTCCCATTTCTGTAAGATTCTCTACTCAACACTTTTTCTGATAGTAATGATTTGGCTCTTGAGTATTGTGATTTTGAAGTTCCTTCACTTATGTCTAGCATTTTAGCAATCTCATGATGCTTATATCCCTCCAAAGCAAAAAGATTGAAAATCACTTGACAACCAGTGGGTAATTCTCTTATTAAGCCAAGGAGCTCCTCATAGCCTAAAGATGAGATGATAGATTCTTTCTCACTCCAGTCATTGAGTTCTGTTACGTCTACCATTGGGTAGAGGTA
>CAYGTD010000128.1:1206-9901 GCA_964352725.1 uncultured Roseivirgaceae bacterium | reverse complement strand
GACGAAGATGGGCGGGGAAAAGGTCTTGGACAAACAGGGGAATTCCAACAACGTTTATTTATATCAAAAGCATGGTGGTGCTAACCAACAATTTCTTTTTCAATTGGCTGAAGTGGATAATGGAAAAGAGTGGTATTACATCATCAACAAGGAGAACCAAGGATACTTACACAATCAAGGGTATGGTGTCAATAATGGAACAAACATCATGACCCTAACAGATCACAAGTTCGGAAATGATTGGGCTACTATGTTTGGCTTAGAAAAGTATGATGAACAATACTATTACATTAGAAGTCGATTTACTAAGGACATAGGTAATGGTGTTTGGGATGGAGGTAGAGTCTTTGATTTGTCTGGATGTAAAAATGATAATGGAACCAATCTTCAACTTTATGATAAAGTAGAAGGAGCAGCTTGTCAGCTATTTAGATTGGTGAAACTAAACTAAATTCAACAAAGGAACTCAAGAGAATTTTCATTGTGTTTTGAGGTGTTTATTAAATCTTGTATTAGCTAGAGTCCTAGTAATAATCATTAATTTATAATGAATATTTTGATTTAATTAAATCATCTTAATTAGCCTGTAAATAGATAAAGCTCTCCATTTTGGAGAGCTTTTTAACTAAATTTTATTTGATATTAAAGCGTTCGCTTTACTTCTTTCAATTCAAATCCTTCGATGATGTCTCCTTCTTTTATGTCGTTGAAGTTTTTGATACTCAAACCACACTCATATCCATTTTTCACTTCTGCTACATCATCCTTGAATCTTTTCAGCTGATTAATCTCACCCGTGTAGACTACAATGCCATCTCTGACTAATCTCACTTTATTGGATCGTTTCACATTCCCATCTGTTACATAACAACCAGCTACTGTTCCCACTTTCGTGATTTTGTACACTTCACGTACTTCTATAGTACCTGTGATAACTTCCTCACTTTTAGGCTCTAGCATACCTTCCATTGCATCCTTCACATCGTTGATTGCATCGTAGATGATAGAATATAATCGGATTTCAATCTCTTCTTGTTCAGCCAACTTCCTAGCGCCACCTGAAGGTCTCACTTGGAAACCAACAATGACTGCATCGGATGCAGATGCTAGCAATACATCAGATTCTGAAATCTGACCTACTGCCTTATGAAGGATATTTACTTGAACTTCTTCAGTTGATAATTTCAATAATGAATCGGCCAGTGCTTCAATAGAACCATCCACGTCACCTTTTACGATAACATTAAGTTCTTTAAAGCTTCCGATTGCCAATCTTCTGCCAATCTCATCAAGCGTAATATGTTTCTTAGTTCTGATAGTCTGCTCTCTAAGAATTTGCTCACGTTTGTTTGCAACTTCTCTCGCTTCTCTATCACTTTCCATCACATTGAATCGATCACCAGCCTGTGGAGCTCCATCCAAACCAAGCATTAATACTGGAGTAGAAGGTCCTGCTTTGTCTAGTTTCTTTCCTCTATGATCAAACATCGCCTTCACCTTACCAAAGTGTGGTCCAGCAAGTAATACGTCTCCTACTCTTAAAGTACCAGCTTGTATCATAATAGTGGACACGAATCCTCTTCCTTTATCAAGAGATGCTTCCACTACTGAACCAAGTGCTGGTTTGTTTGGATTTGCTTTCAACTCAAGTAATTCTGCTTCTAAGAGAACTTTATCAAGTAACTCATCAATACCTTCACCAGTTTTAGCTGAAACATGTTGACACTGATATTTACCTCCCCAATCTTCCACTAGTATGTTCATTTGTGAAAGATCATCTTTTATCTTATCTGGATTAGCGTTCGGCTTATCCACTTTGTTGATCGCAATTACAATCGGTACACCAGCTACCTGTGCATGGTTGATGGCTTCTTTGGTTTGAGGCATCACTGAGTCATCCGCTGCAATCACAATAATGGCGACATCTGTTATTTTAGCACCCCTAGCTCTCATAGCTGTAAATGCTTCGTGACCTGGAGTATCAAGGAATGCTACTCGCTTTCCACTGTTGGTCATCACATCATAAGCACCAATGTGCTGAGTAATACCACCCGCTTCACCTTCCGTTACTTTTGCTTCTCGGATATAATCAAGTAGAGATGTCTTACCATGATCTACGTGACCCATGATGGTTACAATAGGAGCTCTATCTTCCAATGTGCTTTCATCATCCTCTACCTCAGCAATATCAGTTTCTTCTTTCGATTCACTGAAGTCAACCTCGAATCCAAATTCATCAGCAATGACCGTGATAGTCTCTGCGTCAAGTCGTTGGTTAATAGAAACGAATAGTCCCAATGAAAGACATGCTGAGATGACATCATTAACCGAAACATCCATGAGAGAAGATAAATCACTGGCAGAGATAAACTCTGTTACATGTAGGATTTTTGCTGCTTCTTCCTCCTGAATTTGTCGCTCTTCTTCTGCCTCTGCTGCAGCCGAACGTTTGTCTTTTCTGTATTTTGAAGATCGCTGTGTGCCGGCTTTTCCACCTCCACCACCGCTCAGTTTAGCGAGTGTTGCCTTGATCTTATCTTGGATTTCCTTGTCAGTAAGTTCTTCTGTTTTTCTACCTGAAGTACTCCTAACCCTTGGTTCTCCTCTTTTTTGGAAGTTTCCTGTACTTCCTCCTCCACGTGATGGTTGTGGAGCACTTGTACCTCTTGATGGTGGACCACCACCAGACTGAATTCTTTTTCTAGGTCTCTTCTTGCGATCTTGATTTTTATCTGATGAAGCGACTGGTTTAGGCTTTTCCTTAGGCAGTTCAATTTTGTCAAGGACTTTTAGTCCTCTTAAAGAATCTGCTTTTGCTTTAATTAAACCACTTTCTGGTGCTTTTTCTTCTTTAGCCTCGGGTGCTGGTTCGGCTTTCTTTTCCTCTGCCTTTTTCTCTTCAACTTTAGGTGCTTCTGCGACCTTCTCTTCTTCTTTGGCAGGTTCTACTTTCTTCTCTTCCTCTTTGGCAGGCTCGGCTTTTATCTCCTCTACCTTTGGTTCAGCTTTTGCCTCAGGTTCCACTGCCTTAGGCTCTTCTTTTGCTGGTGTTTCCTTTTTCTTATCAAGGTCGATTTTACCAACAACCTTCGGGCCGTCTAGCTTAGTTCTAGCAGAGATTTTTTCTGGCTCATTTTTGGTATTAGTTGCAGCATTATCCTTAATAAGGACTCTATCATCATCATTCTTTTCGTCAGCTAATACCTTATCAGCTTTAATGACCATATCGTCGGTCTTACCACCAATAACTAGCTCGGAAGCTTCTTCTTTGTCGTGAGCTGAATCAGCAAACTGTCTCGCAAGCATATCATATTGCTCTTGATTGATCTTAGAGTTTGGATTTGCGTCTACAGTAAATCCTTTCTCCTTGAGGTAATCAAGAATAGTATTTCTACCAACGTTCAGCTTTCTAGCTACTTGACTTAATCTATATTCTGCCATAAAACCTTTAAAAATTCCCTATTCTATTCGAATTCCTGGCTAAGAACTCGAACTAATTCGTGTACTGTTTCTTCTTCTAAATCCGTTCTTCTCACCAAATCATCGGTACTAAGCTTCAATACGCTTCGTGCTGTGTCTAGCCCTACACGCTTCAGCTCATCAATTACCCAATCTTCTAGTTCATCAGTAAATTCTTCCAAATCCACATCTTCTTCAGAGGATTCGTCCAACTCACGGAAGACATCTATCTCCATCCCTACTAGTTTGCTAGCAAGTTTGATGTTTTGTCCTCCTTTACCAATAGCCAAAGATACTTGATCTGGCTTGAGATAAACAGAAACTCTGTCTTTCTCCTCACTTATTTTCATGCTCACAATCTTAGCAGGGCTTAACGCTCTAGCTAGATAAAGCTCTAAATTATCCGTGAAATTAATTACATCAATATTTTCATTCTGAAGCTCGCGGACGATTGAATGGATTCGGGATCCTTTCATACCTACACATGCTCCTACTGGATCAATACGATCATCATAAGATTCAACTGCAACTTTTGCTCTTTCACCCGGTTCTCTTACCACATTTTTCATGGTAATCAACCCATCGTAAACCTCTGGCACCTCTGCTTCAAACAAGCGCTCCAAGAAAACAGGAGATGTTCTAGACAAAATCACCTTTGGATTCCCGTTTACCATTTCCGCTCTATGAACAATGGCTCTAATTGTATCTCCTTTTCTGAATCGATCTTTAGGAATTTGCTCCCCTTTTGGAATGGTCAGCTCAATGCCTTCTCCGTCAATAAGAAGCACTTCTCTGCTCAATACTTGATAAACTTCTCCTTGAATTATTTCTCCAACCAAATCCTTGTACTTCTGGAAAAGAATGTCCTTTTCTAAGTCTTTGATTTTTTGAATTAATGTCTGACGAGCAGTCATTACAGCTCTTCTTCCGAAATCTTCTAGTTTAATTTCTTCCGCTACTTCTTCACCAATTTCGAAATCTGGCTCAATTTTAATAGCATCTGAAAAAGCGATTTTATCGTGATCCCAAATGTCTTCTGAGTTGTCGTCAACGATTTCCCTGAATCGCCAAATCTCAAGGTCCCCATTATCGGCATTTATAATAATGTCGAAGTTATCATCTGTTTCATATTTCTTTCGGATCATGGTTCTAAACACATCCTCAAGAATCCGAATCATCGTCGGTCTATCTATGTTTTTGCCTCTGGCAAAATCCGCAAACGAATCAATTAATATTGAAGTTTCCATCTTACTTAAATGATACTACTACTTTTGATTGACTAATTTCTGTAAAACTCATAGTTCTATCTTCTTTATTGACATTGATAACAATTTCTTGATCTGTTACTTCTGTCAGTTTTCCTTCTATTTTTTGTCCTTCAGTTGTTTCTACTTCTAAATTTCTTCCTTTGTTCTTCACATACTGTCTATGAAGTTTCAATGGATGATCTAATCCAGGAGAGGATACCTCTAGAGTATATTTCCCATCCATTATCTCTTCTTCCTCCATTTGATTGCCCAAAGTTCTGCTTACTCTACTGCACTCATCTATCGAAATTCCCTCATCACCATCCAAAAGCACAATTACTTTTATATTTCCAGTATTGCCTTTAACAACAATATCCACAAGGAAAATACTTGGATTTTCTGATATTGTCTCTTCAACAATCTCTCTAATTCTCTTCTCCACTTTAACTTTCCAAATTGTCTGTGAATAAAAAGAGGGGACTGCTGTCCCCTCTAATCATATTCTTATTATTCCGCAAAGGTATTGTAATTATTGTGGATTGCAAACATGTCTTGCTAAGGAGTAAGTTGAAGAGATTGTTTTGGCCTAATTGTGGTGTTCTCCGAGCTGAGAAATAGTGTTTTTTAATGAATTTTTTTCATTTTTCTACAAAGTGATTAAGATATCTATCTTTCTTTTTAAAGTGTATTGAAAATACTGCATTTGACTTAGGTAAGTTCAAGTAAAGCTATTTACTTTTAATGCTACTTCGTCGAAAATTGGCTAGAATAGACACTCACACCAAATCTATTGACCAAATTACACTAGCATTATACTACATACTTAGCATTATGAGAGTTAACTTATATTCCGCCTATTTAGGCATAGCACTGTTGTTATGCTCAGGGACAGCCTTCACCCAGGATAATTCTGTGGGAATCAATACTAATTCGCCTAATTCGAAGGCAGTTCTAGAATTGGTGTCTCCTGGTTCTAACCAAGGATTTTTGGTACCAAGAGTTACAACGGCCAATCGGAATGGGATGACCCTAACTGATAATGAGAATGGTCTCATGGTGTACGACACAGATAGTAACCTTTTCTATTATTGGAATAATGGTGCGTGGAATACTGGACTAGGTGTTTTGAATGGAAACTCAGCAGGTGGGGACCTAGCTGGAACTTATCCAAATCCAACCATTAGACTGGGTGCAGTGGTGGAGGATAGAATTGCTGATGATGCTGTGGCAACTTCTAAACTCCAGAATAGTAGTGTTTCTACTTCCAAACTTGCCAATTCTTCAGTGACCACTGAAAAAGTAGCTGATCAGTCAATTACAGGGGCTAAGCTTGAAAATTCAGGGGTAATTGCAGGGACTTATGGAAATTCCTTTACCGTTCTACAATTAACTACGGATATCAAGGGTAGAATAACGGGTGTTGTAGAAACTCCAATTCTTATCACCTCGGCCAATATCACTGATCTTTCAATTATCAATGAAGATTTGGCAAACGGAACTATTACAATTTCTAAAATTGATACGGAGAGTAATGTCAATAAAGTGCTTACAGTTGATGCTGCTGGTAATGTGCAATGGACTGACCGTTCAGAGTTTACTTCATCTGCATTGGCACAAAATAATCTTTATGTTGGTGACGCTTCTGGTTTTGCTCAGGGACTACCTGCTTCAGGAGATCTCACGTTCACGAACACAGGCGCTAATGTCGATGTTCAAATAAATGCAGATGCAGTAACAGCAAATGAAATCTCGACAGATGCTGTTGGATCGGATGAAATTGCTACGGATGCTGTGGGAAGTGATGAGATAGCGGCGGATGCCGTAAATAGTGACGAGATAGCAGATAATGCTGTAGGCAATTCTGAAATCATTGATGATGCTGTAACAACCAGTAAAATCCTTGATAGTAACATCACAACACCAAAAATAGCTGATGACAATGTCACGCTAGAAAAGATTGAGAATGGAACCGCCAATCAACTACTTGGAACAGACGACACAGGAAATCCAATATACATAGATCAATCGGCTGTTATAGTTGGAACAGCTTCTGATCTGGTAGCTACCTCATCAGTGGTGGATGATAGTGAAGTTGATGATAACATAACCATAAATGGGGGCACTATAAATAACACACCAATTGGCAATGTAACTCCCTCAACGGCTGTAGTCACGGACCTCACTGCAACCGGGTCTGTTGACTTAGGCACTGATGCCATTCAAGCAGGCGAGATTGAATCTGGAGCAGTGGAGTCTGATGAAATTCTAAACGAAACTATTCTAGCAGAAGATATCGGGACTGGTTCAGTAGAAACCTCTGAGATCCTTGATGAAACTATTTTAGCTGAGGATGTTGCAACTGGCGCAATAGAGACTTCCGAAATTCTAGATGAGACTATCCTAGCAGAGGATATTGCTACAGGCGCAGTAACAACGGACGAAATATTAGATGAGACCATTGCAACTATCGATATTGCAGATCAAGCAATTACTACAGAAAAAATTGCTGATGGAGCTATCCTTTCTGAAGATATTGGGGATGGTTCGATAGAAACTTCAGACATTCTTGATGAAACAATTCTGGCTGAAGATATCGCAACGGGTGCTGTAGAGACATCTGAAATTCTAGATGAGACCATCCTAGCTGAGGATATTGGTACAGGAGCCGTAACCACAAGCGAAATACTAGACGAAACAATTCAATCGGAGGACATTCTAAATGAAACTATTGTAGCAGTCGATATAGCTACAGGTGCTGTGGAAACCTCTGAGATCCTTGATGAAACTATTCTAGCGGAAGATGTTGCAACTGGTGCGATAGAAACATCTGAAATTTTAGATGAGACTATTATCGCTGAGGATATTGCCACTGGCGCAGTAACAACGGACGAAATATTAGATGAAACAATTTTAACGGAGGATTTGGGTGATCTCCAAGTGACGAATGACAAATTGGCTACTAATTCAGTTACTAACGCGAAAGTCTTAAGAACTTCAATTTTACCTGATCGACTTTTAGGTACTCAGACAGCTACTGGTCGAGGTTTAATGGTTGCCCAGCAGTCAACAACCATTATTGACTTTGGTTCTTTTGGCCCTACTGAGTTTTATGTACCAAGTTTTCTTCCGACAAACACTAATAGTGTACTTACCACCGATGGGAATGGTAACGTGCAATTTGAAGCAAGATCTGGCTTCCAACAGGCGACTCTCTCTCCTGGAAATGTTTTCGTAGGAACTACGGGAGGAACTTCTCAGCTCAGAATTACTATCGATAATGTCAATAATGGTCGAGGTGGGTTCGTCATTGGAGGAACCGGAACGTCGAATTCGATTACAGCCCAATTTATCTACGATGATCTTTGGATAATGAGTGATGGACAGGCAATCATTCAGGATAATGCTATTCAGGGAGATGATATTGACGCAACCAACAATCCACTAGCAATAGCTGGCACATTACCAATTTCATTAACTACATCAAGTAATACAACTAACGACATTCAATTGAATGCCACTGCCGGCGAGGTTGACATAACTGGTGTTGGAGGTGTGGATATCAATAGTAGCGGAATTGTTGATATCGAAGGAGCTGGTGGTCTTAACCTAGCTACAGCTGGAGTGCTCTCAGCTGTGAGAGGAACTTTTTCAGTGGCTGAACAGTCAGATTTTAATGGTAATCTAAATGCCAATGCGGGACTGGATGTAACTGGTGCTCCCATCACAACGGATCAAGCCATTACCCAAACAGGAACCAGTCAAGTAACCTTCGGAGGTAATGTCAATGCAAATAATGGAGTTGATATCTCAGGTGCAGATCTGAATGTAGCTACAAATGCAGATATCAGTGGTACACTTAATGTCGATGGTAACATAGATGCTAATAATGGAATCGATGTAACTGGAGCAGCAATCACTACCAACCAAGCCATTACTCAAACTGGAATCAATCAGGTGACTCTTGGTGGTAATCTGGACGCAAACAATGG
>CAYGTD010000128.1:0-1106 GCA_964352725.1 uncultured Roseivirgaceae bacterium | reverse complement strand
CTCAAACTGGAATCAATCAGGTGACTCTTGGTGGTAATCTGGACGCAAACAATGGAATTGATGTTTTTGGTGGTGATTTGAATGTGAATACGGATGCGAATATCACTGGGGATACAGACATTGCTGGAAATTTATCTTTTGATGGGAGTACTACATTTACTGCCAATGAAATTGTAAATAGCACAAACGTTGACTTGGCTACTCCTTCCGACAATGCGCTAGTTACTGAAGGAGCACTTGCTGGTGCTATTAGTAATCAAGCAGGAAGTGGACTTACCTATGATGCTGGGAATAACGAAATCGATCTCGGAGGCAGCTTAGATCAAAATACCACCATAACCGCAAATGGATTTGATCTTGTGTTTGATGGGGTTTCGGGGGATGTTACCATTGATGATCAAGGCCTGTTGACCGCCGACAATGGAATAGATGTGACCAGCGGAAATGTAAATATCACGGATAATCTTAACGTAACAGGAAATTCTGATCTAACGGGGACATTAAATGTGGATGGAAATATTGACGCGAATAGTGGACTAGATGTAACAGGTGCTCCACTCACAACCAACCAAGCCATTACTCAAACAGGCACGAATCAAGTAACTTTTGGAGGAAACGTAGATGCGACGAATGGTTTGGATGTGACCTCTGGTAATTTCACCACAAGTAATGGTGTCTCTACCAATTTGGGTAATGGTCAAGTGACGGTTGCTGGAAACATTGATGCTCAAAATGGACTAGATGTGACCGGTTCGGCCATTACGACAAATCAATCCATTACTCAAACAGGTAGTAATCAGGTCTCATTTGGGGGTAATGTCAATGCAACTAGTGGTCTTGATGTAACAGGCGCTCCACTTACAACCAACCAGGTCATTACTCAGACAGGCACAAGTCAGGTGACTTTTGGGGGCAACCTAGATGCTAACAATGGAGTGGACATTACGAATACTTTAAGATCAAATGACAATACCATCCTTGGATCGAACAACGCTGATGATTTAACCATCAATGCTGAAATACAAGGTGCAACCCCGCTTATTCTGGAAGGAGCCCTTGATAATAATTTTGAAACCAGGATTTCTCTGGTTGATCCTACTGTAGAC
>CAYGTD010000127.1:2138-9983 GCA_964352725.1 uncultured Roseivirgaceae bacterium | reverse complement strand
CTTGTGTTACCACGTCATCTCTCCAACCTGAAAAAGGCTGAGCAACTGACGCAACTTCATCACGCTCTGAAAATTTATGAATGGCTAATTCAACTGCTGCTAGAAGGTTGGCTTTTTCAATGGGCTTCACCAGATAGGCATAAGTGTTGGTCAAAGTGGCTTTTTCAATCGTTTCTTTATCTTCTCTGGCTGTCGTGAAAATAATTGGAACAGGAGAAAGTTTATTGAGTTGATTGGCAATCTCTATTCCGTTATCATCATTTTCAAGTTCAATATCCAGTAAGACAATATCCGGTTTAGATGCCTTGAACAAGCGTAGAATGTCTTCCTTATTCGTATAGATTCCGATTAATTCGTACCCTATATCATCTAGGATCATTTCGATCCTATTGGCATGTAGAACATTATCCTCTGCAACGAGTATTCTAATTTTTGACATTTCGGTAGGCTAGGCGACTAAATAGTTGCGAAAGTTAACAAAATAGATATAGTCAGTAGAAATTTGGAATTATGGGACATCTTATACCCTCCCCACGGTATATCAAAATACCCTTATAAACCGATATTAATCGAACCCACAACCCTCTAATTTCACCTTTGAATCAACATCTACACACATGAAAAAAATATTCGTTTACGCGTTATTCATTGCTGGAATAACAATATCGCTTTCTGCTCAAGAAAAAAAAGAAAAACGATTTAAAGTACCCAAGATGAACATTGGGGAAAAGATCGGGAAATTGGCTGGGAATCTCATGACTGGAAAGGCGGATAACCTAGCAGCAGTTTCAATAAAGAATAACTTTATCTGTGGAATGTATTCTCCAGAAATAGAAACATCAGAAGTTAAATTTTTTAAAGATGGATTAATCGAAGGAGACTATCTGGTATCTGTTACATTTTTTAAACAAGAAGGAGCAGGACTACTAGAGCTTGATGGTGGTGAAGTGACGTGTGAAGGAGAACCGATGGAGTATGTAGGTCTTGGATCATATGTAAAGCGTTTTGATCTTCCCCCTGCCAACTCAGTAGAGGTAAACATCAAAGCCGCAAATGGTGATGAAGCCACATTTAACTACCCTACTATTCAGTCCATTGATTTTGTCAGCGTAAATGGTGAAACTTCACTTCCTGTCTTGGATTTAGATGAGGATATTGAATTAGAGTACTATAATCCCCCTGGATCAGAAGGGACTAAGGTGAGACTTTCACTAATCACGGACGTAATGGGAGCGAGAGCATTGAATCATTTTGCTGACTTTAAAGTAGACAAAGTTGGTAGGTCAAAAGTGACTATACCTAAAGAAGCACTCGCCAACCCTGAAATCGCTGGTCAACTAAATGCAGGTAATTTCAATAAGGGAGAAAATTTTCTTGTCCTTGAAAGAGAATTAGTTATTACAAAGGACAAATACGGCCCAGAGCAAAAGCCAGGAAATGCTGGTACCTCTGACATCACCGTTAAATCCTATGCGTCAATGCCAGTTATTGTAAAAGGAAAGCAAGACGGTGGATTAATGGTTTCATTGAGGGTAAACGGACAGTCAGAGGATAAGTCTATAGGCTATGATTTACGAAAACCAAATGCTAATACAGGCATTCCATTGTCAAAAGCTAGCAAATTTGGACTGGTTTCATTCACTATGTCTGCAAGCACATATAAGAGAGAGTCAGAGACATCTACTAGCTCATACACTGCCGGAAATACTCGATACACTACTACGACCACCACGACAACTACTTACCAATTCCCACAACTGCCAGATGAGTATTGGGATGGCGTCATGGACAATGTATATTCTCAAGTTTCTGGATTTCTTGCTTCCGAGTATAATATTGAGTTTGTAGCTCCAGAAGATGTCACATCAACCTCTCAATATGCTACCTTATTTTCAGATGCTGAATTGAATACAGAGAAAGGTGTTTATAGAAGCTATAAGGGCACAAAAAGGGTGAGTCCGCAATCTATGGGTGAAATTTTTGGAAGCCTTTCAAGCAATCAAACTTCAGATAATCCAACCGTAAACATGATGAAGGAAGCAGGTGACTTGGACGGTTTGATGTCTATGCATCTAGATCTTGTGGTTGGATCAAATGCTGCTGGAAACATTGTTCTCTTCCCTACACTGAAAGTATCTGCTTATGGAAGAAATGAAAATGATAACGACAAACAAGGTCGCTATTTTGATGGAGCTGTGGTAAGAACTACTGGAGAATCTTTCAATGAAGATCTTTTGAAAAGCAATCCTTCTGAGTTGACTAGAGTAGTTAGTGCTCCAGAACTTGTTGAAGTATTTAAAATTGGCATTAAAACACTTCGAGCAAAAGAAGTAGAGCTTGGCTTTGATAAAATTTGGTCAATAGGAGAATAAATAATGAAGGGGATTAACCATCCCCTTTTTCTTTTGCCGTGTCCTTATCCTCCTCTTTCTTTCCCAAATACTTTTGCCCCTTCTCCTTCAAGGTTTCTGAAGCCTCTTCCAGATTCAATCTCGCCTTTAGCCTATTAAGTATACCCATCCCAATAGACATAGCCCTATCACTAAACGAAAGTTCTTCCTCCGTTTCCTCTACCTCTACACTCCCTGTTGGCTTTGTTATCAAATATTTATTGGTGGAAGTAGTATCCACAATAATTTTCTGAGCCGAACCCGCATAGCAGATCAGAAAAAATAATAGACAAATAGTGATAGATTTGGGACTCAACGCAACGGATTTGATTTGACTTACATCAATATTACATTGAATAGCTGAATTATTAAATAGAATAACAATACTTTGAAGAGGATTTGTAAGAACTGTGAAACAAAATTGGAAGAAGACTTCCGCTATTGTCCTAAATGCGGACAAGAGCACAAGGATAAAGTCGTCCATTTCAAACAGTTTATTCTGGACTTTCTTGGAGACTACTTCACCTTCGACTCTTTGATTATTCGAAGTGTGAAACCTCTTATCATTAATCCCGGCTTTCTTACCAACGAGTTTATAGAAGGAAGGCGCGTACGCTACATCCCTCCATTGAGAATGTTCATTTTCATTAGTATACTTTTCTTTTTGATCTTAGGTCCTTTGGATAATTCTGTTGGTGCCGAGAAAAGCGAAGAAGCCGAATTTCTCGATTCTTTTTTAAGTGTATGGTTCCCAAGATTATTTTTCCTCTTGCTTCCCTTATTCGCTCTGTTTTTATTCCTTTTGTTTAGAAAACCGGGTCGCTTTTACCTCGTCCACTTTATTTTTTCAGTTCACTTTCATGCATTTGCATTTGTGTTGTCTAGCATTATGGTTATTCTCATTGATTACATTTTTCCATCAAGTGTTTTCTTGAGTCAATGGTCATTGATTATCATCGTACTTGTATTGGAAATTTATCTCGTATTGGCGCTGAGAAAAGTTTACGTGCAGAAATGGTTCACAACCATCTATAAACTACTGCTACTAAATATCATGTACGTTATTTCAGCGGCTGTGATTTTTAGTGCTGTTGGAGCGTTGCTATTTTACCTCTAACCTAAATTTATTTAACTTCATGGTGTGTCAAAACCTGTAGATCAGCATCATTATCCTCTTAATTGTCCTACGGGTAGGTGGACTATGTTTTCAACCATACTGGCTACTAGTATGGCATTTATTGATGGCTCTGCACTGAATGTCATTTTACCTTCGCTTCAAAAAGATTTAAGCGCCAATGGGATTGACCTCTTTTGGGTCCTTAACAGCTATCTATTAATGCTTGCAGCTTTGATAATTATTGGGGGAAGTTTAGGTGATAAGCTAGGTAGAGTCAAAATTTTCAAAATTGGAATCTTGATTTTTACAATAGGATCAGCCCTTTGTGGTTTCTCACAGGATATTTATCAACTCATCATATTTCGAACTATTCAGGGAATAGGTGGAGCGTTTATGATTCCTGGCAGCCTCTCTATAATTTCAGCTGTTTTTAATAAAGAAGAGAAAGGAAAAGCAATTGGTACTTGGTCAGCTGTTACAACTATTGTCACAGTTTGTGGGCCTGTTTTGGGTGGGGCTTTGGCCGATGCAGGATTATGGAGGTTTATATTTTTTATCAACCTCCCATTAGGTCTTTTATCTGTTTTAGCACTTCATTTCAAAGTCCCCGAAAGCAAGGATGCTGATTCATCAAAAGTAGATTGGACTGGAGCTATTATTCTCGTATTAAGTTTAGCTGCTATCACATTTGGGCTCCTAGAAATCCCGGAATGGGGAGCAGGTCATCCTGTGGTGATCATTAGTTTAATAATAGGGCTGATATCCATGATTGCTTTTATCTTGATAGAGAAAAAAGTAGCTGAGCCTATGATTCCACTCAATCTATTCCGGAATAAGACATTCACTGGTGTAAATCTTCTTAGCTTTTTCTTCTATGCAGGTATGGGAGGGATTATGCTTTTTCTCTCATTGAATATCATTCAAATTCAGGGATATTCTCAGCTTCAAGCTGGGCTTACATTTCTTCCATTTTCATTTGTGATGGTAATAGCTGCCAGAAAAATGGGTAGTCTAACGAGTAAATATGGAGCTAGAAGATTTCTTGTGATTGGACCAGCACTGACAGGAACGGGGATGGTTTTCTTATCCTTCATTGGTCAAACCAATGGTCCTTCGGATTACTGGACTACTTACTTTCCTCCATTTCTACTATTTGCTGTAGGTATTGCCATTACTGTCGTCCCATTAACCACTGCTGTCATGTCAAGCGTAGATGATAGCAAATCAGGTATAGCCTCTGGCATTAATAATAGCGTGACCAGAATTTCAGGTACTTTCATGAATGCCATTTTGGGAGCTGTTGTGATAGTGCTTTTCTCCAATTATGTCTTAGAGGGCTTAGGCCTTTCATCTATCTCAGATGCTACAAAACAGCTAATTCTTGAGGAAGCAACCAACCTGGGAGAAGCATCCGCACCTTCTTCCTTAACAGATAGTATAAAAAAGACGGTCAACAAAGTCTACCAATCCAGCTTTATTTCCGTCTATAAGTGGGTGGGACTTTTGAGCGCTGGATTGGCTTTTCTCTCTTCTGGCATTGCCTTTTTTATGGTAGCGAGCAAAAGTGATTAGCGGAGCATAGAATTGGGTGACGAAGACAAAGCGTAAAAGAATAGGCGGTCTACTATGCTATCGTGAATTTTTGGATTTTGGTGCGTATATTTTCACTAATGTTCAGAGCTACCATCCTGATTATTGCTTTATTGTTGTGCTTATATAGTTATGCGCAGGTTGAACCTATCTACTCTAACTTTCAACATTACACGACGGAAGATGGTCTGCCTCAGAATTATGTTTCCAGCATTGTACAAGACCATGATGGATTCATTTGGGTTGCTACATTAGATGGGATTGCAAGATTTGACGGCAAAAATTTTATTGAATTTAACATCAACTCTGATAGCAGTAGGAAAATCTCTACGCCACGAGTACTAGATCTAAAAGTAGATAAGGACAACAATCTATGGATACTTCATTTCAACCATAAGGTGGACAGAATGAATCCACAAACCTATCAAGTTGAAAGAGATCTCAAACCTATAATGGAAGCTTCTCACGAGGATTTTCCACTTGCTATGAGCTACAAAAGTTCGTTTTACTTCTCATTTGGAGAGACCCTTGATAATGATCATTGGTTCATAAAAAATAAGTTTAATTTTCACCTATTTGATACTGTAAATCATAAACTTAAGAAACTCTTCTTAAAAAAGAAGAGAGAAGGCTCGAGCTGTTTTGCATTTGATGAAGACGAGTATGGGAGATTATGGACATTAGGGAGCAGCAGTTTAAATGTAAGTGACTCAAATTGGGAGAATTTTAAATCAATACCGTTTCCTGAAAAACTTCATTTCGAGCTTGATCCTTTCTATACATTGTTCTTGGTCAGCCGTATATCCGGAGGACGCATCTTGATCTTTGCCGATGAACGCTTGATTATTTATGATGAGTCACTTAATCAATTTAGAGAACTCGAACTACCTGTAAAACGGAGCAAAAAAGCCAATCATGCTACAATAGCCACCAGAGATCAGGAAGGAAGAGTGATATTCAAATATTATGGTTACGTTTTCAGGGTCAATGATGATGAGTCCATCTCCACCTTATGGAAATTTCCCGAAAGGGATCGGTTTTTAATATCATCCATTTTAGTAGCAAAAGATGGAACCCTATGGGCTGGGATCAATACAGGAGGACTATACAGAGTTAACACATTGGTTCCATCTTTCCATTCGAAGAAGTATGAGCAGAATTTTGTGGTTGATCTTTTGGTCAATGAAATGAACATCAACCCGTCTCAAATTCCAGAAAACTGGTTTCAAAACAAAGGCTCTTATGATTTTAGATATTTTTATTCTAAAAGTGGCCGGTTATATTTCACTCAAGATGGATATTATTTCGGGAGACGTGATAGGATATTATATGTAGATGAAGGTCAAATAAGTGAAGTGAAATCTTTGAATTCTACTTTTTATTACAAAGGCTTTCATGATGCAGATGGATTTTTATCCGCAATCGATACTTACGGTCAGTACCATCAATGGAACAATATTTCTACTAACCCAAAAGTCACTGAATGTATAGATACTAGTCTACCAAATAATTTTCAATTGATAGATGTCACTCCAGCAGATGGATTCACTTGGGTCACTGACTCCCAAAACAGGATTTATCAGCTAGAAAGAGGAGTAAAGCTAAAAACTCATGAGGTTGGAGATGAGAATTTTGGTCTGATCCAAATCCAGAGAGATTTAAATCAAGAAGGTATTTTCTGGATAGCTACTTATGGAGGTGGATTATTGAAGTGGGATTACAGAACTAATAAAATCGAAAAAAAACTGACTAAGAATGAAGGTTTACCAGATAATACGATTGCGTCGATGGTTCCTGACGCAAATGGCAATATCTGGATGTCAACTTTTAATGGGGTCTCTAAATTCGATCCAGAGTCTGAAAATTTCACAAATTATTCAACATCAGATGGACTTATTCAATCGGAGTTTGATCGACATCATAAATTTAAACTACCCGATGGTCGCATAGCATTTGGAGCTACGCAAGGGTATTCTGTTTTTGATCCAGCACTTTTTGTTAGAGATGAATTCAACCCTGAAATAAAGATTGCTCATTTATTTATTAATAATAAGGAGCAGCTATTTGGAGATAGCCTATCGATAATATCAAAACCATTAAATCAACTTAAGAGATTGACTCTGGATTATCAGAACAGCTCTATAGCTATTGAAGTAATGGCCAACCAGTTTAACAACCCTGATAAGATCAGGTACAGATACAAGCTAAGTGGATATCATAATGATTGGATCAATAATGATAACAACAGGAAAATCCAATTTGATAAACTCAGAACAGGAACTTATTCCCTTTCTATAAACGCATCTAATACCAACGAGATCTGGAGTAAGCATGTAAGAGAACTTCAAATTCAAGTGCTGCCTCCGCCATGGTTGAGCTGGTGGGCTTATGCAAGCTATGTACTCATTGTCTCCCTACTTATTTTTCTTTATTGGAGAAATTATCGAAGAAAACTTATCCGAAAACAAGAAGAGGAGTTTAACAGGCGAGAAGCCGTCCACTTGAAAGAGGTGAATGATATGAAAACGCGTTTTTTCTCTAATATCACCCATGAATTCAGAACTCCATTGACACTCATTCTTTCACCTCTAGAAAAGCAATTGAGAGATAAAAAGTATCCCATGGAGGTGCAGACTATTCTTGAAAATAATTATCGTCATGGGAGTCACTTATTGAAACTGGTAAATGAGTTGTTGGATATCTCGAAGCTGGAAGGCGGGTTCATGCAGATGCATAAATCAACAGGAG
>CAYGTD010000127.1:0-2128 GCA_964352725.1 uncultured Roseivirgaceae bacterium | reverse complement strand
TTTTTGAAAGAATGTGTGGAGGGCTTTTCCGAATTAGCTCAGCAAAAAGGAATTGATCTTACTTTTGATTCGAAGAATATTAGCGGCTATCACCAATTTGATAAAAATCACTTGGAGAAAGTAGTTGTGAACCTTTTGAGCAATGCCATGAAGTTCACGGATCAGAAGGGTAAAGTAGGTCTCCGTGCTGAAGTGGTGGAAGGTGAAAGATTAGTATTTGAGGTACATGATTCAGGTATTGGGATTTCAAATGAGCAGTTGCCCAAGTTATTCGATCGATTTTACCAAGTAGATGACACAGCCACAAGAGCATATGAAGGAACTGGGATTGGTTTGTCTCTAGTAAAAGAATTAATAGACTTAATGGATGGAATTATTACTGTTGAAAGTAAAGTTGGAAAAGGCTCCATTTTCAAAGTATCTATTCCGATATCGATAGTTTCCGCAAGCCCCGAGCCACCACTACCAATCACAAAAACCAAGACGGGAGAGTTGCCAGATGGATCACCAGTTATATTGGTGGTAGAAGATAATAATGAGTTAAGATCTTTTATTGTGGAAAGCCTTTCAAAAGAAGCGGAAGTATTAGAGGCCAGCAATGGAAAACAGGGCTGGGATTTAATACTGGACCGCTTACCAGATGTAGTAGTATCGGATGTCATGATGCCTGAAATGAACGGCTATGAGCTATGCCTTCAATCCAAAACAGATACACGAACTTCTCATATTAATTTTATCCTTTTAACAGCAAAAACAGCTCAAGAATCAAAAGAAAAAGGGTTAGAATCAGGAGCAGACGATTACCTGACCAAGCCTTTTCACATGTATGAACTAGAGTTACGTATTCAAAACTTGCTACAGCATCAAGCCAAGCTTCGAGATCATTTGCGAAAAGAATTTTTAAGCCTTAAATCGGAGGAGAAAACACCAGAAATGAAGAATGTTTTCTTGCGCCAATTGTATGAGATTTTAGAAGGCAGCATAAGCAACAAAAACGTAAGCGTTGATTGGCTCGCAACAAAAATGGCTATGAGTCAAAGCACCTTAAATAGAAAATTGAAAACCTTGCTAGGACTTTCGGCAGTTGACTTCATCAAACAAACCAGACTGCAGAAATCCGTAGAGCTACTGGCCACAGGTAAATCCATATCGGATATCGCCTATCAAGTTGGCTTTGAAAGTCCCTCATACTTCTCTCAGTGTTTTAAGGAAGTATACAATGTGAGTCCCTCCGATTACAAAAAAGAGGAAGTTTGACTAAAAACTAATAGATGTTGACGGATTTCTGATAGTGGGTATTAAGGTTACTAAATAACATTGTTTTTTTAAAACCTTAGAACACTACCAATAATGAAAACATTTAAGCCTACTAAAAAACTCGCTCTTTTAGTCGTCATCTATTTATCTCTTATCAGCTCCTATGGAGTCTTTGCTCAGCCATCAGCAAGTGCCACAAACGCAAGAGTTCTTAATGATGGACCCACTTATTTACTTACCTGGAACATTGCAAGTGCTCCGGATGGGTATTTAATTATTTTAAAAGAAGGATCTCCGGAGACCAGTCTGCCTAGCAATGGCACCACTTACAGTGCGGGACAGTCATTTGGCGGAGGTACTGTTTTCGCTGTTCGATCAGGTGGGTCAACTCAATACGGCTTTTCAAAAGGGGCCCTACCGACAGCTGGCCAAGATTATTATTTAACGATTTATCCATATAGTACTAGCGGTGGAGTTAAATATCGTACGACAGAACCAGGTATTGCAATATTTGTCAAGCCAGGAGTTGTTAATTCAGAGCCCAATCAGGCAACTAATTTAGATTTATCCGAGGGAACAATTCTTACAACTACACAGCAGATAAATTACACATTTGACCCATCAAGCAATGAAGCAGGAGTGCCCTTTCAAACAAAATACCTAATTGTTGGAAAGTTTGGGTCTACACCAAGTTTTACACCCTCAGATGGAGTATCAATTACAACCTCGACTACCACCAAGGCAGACGTGGGTAATGATGAATTCGCTTTATTGGCTTGAGGATCATCATTCCGTATTACGGTTGACCAGTCTACGGAAGATCGTACTTTATTCATCAAGAGAAAAAGCATTATTTGTATTACCTGAAAGG
>CAYGTD010000126.1:0-9984 GCA_964352725.1 uncultured Roseivirgaceae bacterium | reverse complement strand
GATTATATAATAGACAAAAAAAAGAGAGTGCCTTTTGAGACACCCTCTTTTTTATACTTATCCATATTAAGTGTTTATTAAATCCCTAAGTTATTTTATATATCTCTTGGTAAGAAAGTCCTTATGAGCCAAACTCTAGATGGGATTGAAATAAGGTTTAATCAAACTAGCTAGGCTAGTCTTCTTCAACATGATTACTTGGTGTATACACTCAATCAATCACTTCTTAGTCATCTAATCAATCTAATCACAGCTACTAATTGTTCAGCGAGACTTATTGTCATTCATCAGGGGAAAGAACCTTCTTTAAATTCATCAAATAGGTACTAAAAAAGGGAGATCAATTGATCTCCCTTTTTTATTCACAATATGAGGTCTGAAACTATCTTCTCATCAACTCATCAAATGTGATAGATACATAGTATAATGTTCCAATATTAGGTCCACCTAAACTTTGTATGTAGTTATCCCCAAAAAGATTACTACCACCTATTTTCAACACCGAGTATATCTCAGGAAGTTTTATAGAAACCTGTGCATCTAATGTAGTATATGAAGGCACATCACCAACAGCAAACGAAGATTCCCAACGGAAAGCTTCTTGCCATCTATAAGTCACATTAAATCCAATCTTATCAGTTAGTTTTCTATTACCAAACTTCAAGTTGAATTTATGTTCTGGTGTATTGAAATCATTCAAATTGTCACCTGAAAAACCTCCAATAAATTTATTCCAGCTATAGTTGCCACCAAGCGTAAAACCTCTCGGAAGATTATAGGTAAGTCCTAGAGCCGCTCCCTTAGAGGTTACCTCATCATCCAGATTTGTATAAATCTGGGCAACATTTCCTGTGAAATTTCCACCTCCTAGATCAGTCAAAGCGGATCCATTCAATATGGTTGCATAATTAGGATCTCCTGCTTGGGCTCCAGGAATAGCAGTGGCTCCAGTAGCACTGGAAGCATCATGTTCACTAGCAATCACCAATTGAATTTGTGTAATGAAATCCGTATACGTGTTATGATAAAACTCTACATCGAACAACAAAGTATTTGCAATCAAACTTTTATAACCGATCTCAAACGATCTAACCCTTTCTGGAGTAACAGGCTTTATATCAGCAGTAGTAAATTCAACTAAAATATCTGAATTTGTACCTGGGGCATTACTTGGATTGCTGAAGTAGTCATTTCTGAAATCTCTAACAGAGCCACCTGTAAAGGCCAAAACTTCTCCTGTAGAACTTACTCTATCTAACTGATAGCGATCATAATTTTCTCTAAGTCCCCCTAAGAGTCTAGTAGAGATCGTATTTAAATCTATGTATTGTCCTTGAGTAGTTGGGTTTCTGAATCCAGTTTGAACAGATGCTCTAAAATTGTGATTATCAGCTACCGTATATACTGCTGATAATCTTGGATTTACCTGACCATCAAAATTCTCATTTTTATCAAATCGAATAGAGCCACTGAACTTTAAATCATCCGTTACATTTTTTCCGGCTTGGACATATCCTCCAAATTCTCTAATCTGAATACCTCCGTCTTCATCCGGAAAAATTGTACCACTAGATCTTAAATCAAATACTCTGAAACTTGCTCCTGCTTGCAGTTCCATAAAATCAATTTCATTCTTAAAGTCATACTGACCGTCTGCCTGATACATCTTCGTTGCATCATTAAAAGTTGGACCAAAAGGAACAAAGCCTTCACCTAAAGCTCTGCTTTTATATCCATTGAAAAGATCTGCATTCTCAACTGGATCAGCAGGGAATGCATTGTTAGTTTGTGTTCTTGCATAATCATGTGCAGCTTGTTGAACCAATAATTGCTGATCTGCAGGTAAAGTTTGGACTTCACCTGGATTGTAACCTTCATTATTTAAATGTTCAAGATAATTTACACCATAAGTGGCTAACCATGTAGAAACTCCCCCACCACTTCGGAAATCATTCATTTTTAAAGCAAGAAATTCTGTTATGTAAGAATCTCCTGAATCTTCAGCAGTTACATATGCTCTCAAAAAGAAATTATCAGCTCGTAATTGCAATCTGTGTTGCTCTATTCCAAAGTTTTTTAATGAGTATCGTTGTGCTCCAGTGTAGATACTAGTTCCAAAACCACCATTGTACAAGTAACTTAATTCTAGATCATCATTTAACCTGTAGTATAAACCAAGATTTGCTTTAATATTTTTTGCACTGTAATCAATCAAGTCAACTTCTCTCCAAGGAGTAACCGATGCAACATGATTCGGCAAATCGCCAGCTTGCGAATATGTGTTTGCACTCAAACCTGGTCCAAAGACTCTATTTCTTGATAGCGCATTAAAGCCGTCGCTTAGTGGAAATATTGCCAAATTGATAGATGCTTCATCGCCATGAAAATGAAGTTTGTCCGCACCGGGATTTTCTCCACCTATACTAGCAAATGGATTGTTCTCTGCGTTTCTATCAAAATCTGATGTCCCATGCCAATCATCTGCATAGGAATATGTTCCGTTAATTTTGAAAGCAAATTTGTTATTGAAAGCCTTGGCATATCTAAGTGATACTGTATTCATCAAAGCGGCATCCTGATCTGCATCGCTACTTACATGATTCACACCAGTTTTCACAAAAGCACTCAACCCTTGATAATCGAATGGATTCTTACTGTTTACTAAGAGAATACCATTGAATGCATTTGGACCATAAAGTGCTGAAGAAGCTCCAGGGATTAGTTCTAAGCTTTCAACATCCAATTCAGAAGGACCATTCAAGTTCCCTATTGGGAAATTTAATGCAGGAGCTTGTGTGTCCATTCCGTCCGTTAACTGCACAAATCGTGTATTTCCAGTAGAAGCAAAACCTCTTGCATTTATGATCTGAAAATTGATACTACTACTTGTTACATCAACACCTTTCAGATTTCCTAATGCTTTATAATATGTATCTGTAGGTGCTGATTGAACATCAAGGATATCCATTTTCTCTATACTGACCGGAGATCGCAAAATACTTTCCTCTACCCGGGAAGCGGAAACAACTACTTCTTGACCAAGCATAGTTGATTCTGCTAATTGAACATTTATCTCCTGTCCAGAAGCGGTTACTTCAATTTCCTGACGTTCATATCCCACGTAAGAAATGACCAGAGTGATTGGTGGGGGCGATTGCACTTTTAATTGGAAACTTCCGTCGATTCCGGTAGTAGTTCCAAGAACTGTTCCTTTCACCAGAATTTGAGTTCCAATAAGCTCCTCTCCTGAGACAGCATCAGTAATCTTTCCTGATACGGTGGTTTGTGCATACGAGAACGTAGCAACAAAAATAAGCACTGGGGCTAATACACTTTTTGTAAATTTCTTAATCATACAGATTGATTTTGTGTTCTACTTTTTTAGGCTAATTCATGTAAAATAACCATAAAATGACTTTTATGGTAATTAAGCCCTCAAACTAGAACAAAAAATATTAGGCGTGCCTACTATTTTCTAATAATATCTGCTTTTCAAGAAAAAAACATCAATCAATGCTTAACCTTCAGCTTTTACGTGCTCTACTAGATGATCACAGAGGTTATTGATCTCTTGATTCATGTATTCATCCCCTGTCGCGTTGAGGATGCTTTGCGCTAATCCTCCTAAGCAGTCAATATAGAAACGCTTCATTTCGTCTACAGGCATGTCTTTTGTCCAAAGATCAATCCGCATGGTACTCTTATTATCAGAATCCCATAGAGAAAGACTCATGGATTTGGTGTCAGATAATCCAGGAGAATCCTTTTCATCTGCATCCCATTGAATTTTTTCTGGGATATTGTCTTTGTCCAACTCTACAACGAGCTTAATTTCTGATTTTTTCATAGAAATGAGATATGGTTTGACGATCAGTCAAACAAATAAATTAAACCGCAAAGGTGCTAAGAATAGAATTGTAATGGAAGCACATAAGATTGAAATCTGGTTTATTCTAGTCCATAACGAGAATAGTCTTTGATGTTACTTTTTTCCTTGAATGAAAAAAGTAACAAAAAAATCAAGAAGATTTTAAAGCCTTTGCCCACAAACCAATCCCCACCGTTCCAAATCTTCGCCCCTCCCTCCTATACGGATTGAATTGCAATCATTACCAAATTGTATAAAACTCGTCAATATCAATAATAGTCATTGAAGCTCAATTTAATACAGAGAGAATTTAAAAATTCCTAATAATCATCTATAGCTTAGGGTAATGAATTTCTAAAGGATTGATATCTTGAAGCAGATCCACTATCGATCGAAGTATCACACCCTAGTTCATCAGATTTAGCATTGATATCAGCTACTCTACTGTCTGGACTTGGATGCGTGCTTAAGAATTCAGGCTGTTGGTCAGGTTGTACATTCAAAATCTTTTGGAAAAAAGCTGCTGCCCCGTTACATGCGTAATCTGTTTCCTCTAAGTATTCAACCGAAAAGTCATCTGCTTCTGCTTCTGCCTCTCTACTAAAAGCAAGTAAAGCACCTGTTCCAGCTAAACCGCCAATTATTTCTTTTAGAGCTGTAGTCTCACCACCAGAGATAATACTAAGTAGTGCGGAAATTCCATATTGTCGCTGTAATTGTTTTGAGCCATGTCGCTGATCTGCATGTGCGATTTCATGTCCTATAACTCCAGCTAGCTGATCTTCATTATCCAAAAAGAAAATAAGCCCAGTATATACATATAGCTGACCACCAGGGGTTGCAAAAGCATTTCTAGTTTCATCATCGATAATATTAATTTTCCAGTCAAAGTCTTCTTTATAGGTTACATCACTTGAAGCTAGAATATCATTCATCATGCTCTCTAAGAATCCATAGGAAACTGGATAATTTTCCGGAGAAAGAATATTAAATGAAGGATCATTGGCAATCTCTGTTGCTACTTGCTCTCCAAGTGCTTTATCATTTTCTATAGAGAATATTAAAAAATCTCCATTCTTATCGCATGAAGTAATTGACACGAACAAAATTGCAGTTGCTATAAAGAGTATTGATTTTAGTCTGTTCATTTTAATATCATTAACGCATTTTCTCTATCTATCACTAACTGATTTTTTAACTCTTCTATTGAGTTAAACTTCATTTCTTTTCGTAACGCACGTACGAACTGGATTGTGATATTTTCACCATAAATCTGTTGGTCAAAATCAAAGAGATTTACCTCAATTGTCCTTTCAGAACCATCAACAGTAGGTTTAAACCCAATATTGAGCATTCCTTTGAAAATTGAGCCATCCACTAGCCCTAATACAGCATAAGAACCATCACTTGGTAGCTGTTTGTATTCTTCATCAAGCTTAATATTGGCCGTTGGAAATCCAATTTGTCTACCCTTTTGATTTCCTGTAATTACACTTCCTGAAATGGAATAATTTCTGCCTAACAAAGAATTTGAGAGGTGGATTTCACCACTTTGGAGTGAATTGCGGATTTTTGTGGAGCTTACACCAATATGATCAATATCTTGTCTTGGAATTTCATCAACTTCAAATCCACAGTTGTTTGATCGTATTTTTAAGAACTCAATATTACCTTCTCTGTTATTTCCAAAATGATGATCATATCCTATCAACAATTTTTTTGTTCCTATTTTATCTACCAAGATTTTTTTGACGAATTCATCTGCAGTAAGGTTTGAAAACTCAGGGGTAAAGGCTATTTTGACGATATAATCAACGTCTAAATCTGCAATTAATTTAACCTTTTCAGTAAACGTGCTTAAAAGTTTTAGTTTATTATCATCCTTCTTGAGAATGAATCGAGGATGTGGCCAAAAAGTGATTAGAATGCTTTTACCATTGCATTTCTTAGCTTCATTTACAAGCTTCTTTAGAATGATTTGATGCCCAATATGAACTCCATCGAATGTCCCAATTGTGACAACAGAAAAATCAGGTTTTTCAAATTGGTCTATATGATCAATTACTTCCATTCAACTTTATGAATTCATCCAATTCGTGTGCGTCTGATAATTGATAGTCTCCAACGCTTGTTCTAACCAATTTTTTTAAATAGCCGCCTACTCCTAGTTTTTCTCCAAAATCTCTCGCCAAGCTCCTCACATAGGTTCCTTTTGAAACTCTGGTGATGAAACTAACCTCAGGTAAATTTTCAGTGCCTATTTCAAATGAATGAATATAAACAGATCTTGGCTCCATCTTCACCTCTATATTTTTTCGAGCTTTCTTATACGCTCTCTCCCCTCCCATTTTTATGGCAGAATGAGCTGGCGGGATTTGAGATAATGCACCTGTCAATTCTTCTTTCACTTTCAAAAGATCTGCTTCTCTCAAATGAGAAAAATCTTTTTCTGAATCAAATTCAGTTTCTAAATCAAATGAAGGAGTAGTTTTCCCTATCTCAATGATTCCTTCATATGTCTTATCTAGCCCTTGAAGGTCATTTAACTTTTTTGTAAACTTACCGGTACCAATAATCAACAAACCTGTTGCTAATGGATCAAGCGTGCCTGCATGACCAATTTTCTTTACTTTCAAAGCAAAGCGTAATTTCTTAACCACATCAAAAGAAGTCCAATTGACTGGCTTATTGATCAGGAGTATTTGACCTTCTTCGAATTGATTAGACATGAGTCAGATAGATGAGATAATGGCGATTATACCAACAATAAAACAATAAGTAGCGAAGTATGTCAATTTTCCTTTTTTTACAATCTTAATCATCCATTTACAGGCGATAAATCCTGAAATGAAGGCTGCAATAAATCCAACTAAAAGACTGGATATCTCCACTGAATGAATCGCTGGGTTTTCTGTGTAGTCCTTCACTTCTAATAGGCTAGCTCCTAGGATAGGTATAAGTACCATTAAAAATGAGAAACGCGCAGCTTTTGATCGCTCAATTCCTAGAATCAATGCAGTGGCAATGGTAGAGCCCGATCTGGAAATACCTGGCAATACCGCAAAAGCTTGCGATATACCGATTATCAATGAAGCAACGAATCCTACAGACTTTGCACCATCCTTTTTAAAATGAGCAAAAAGCAGCAACCCACCTGTAATAAGTAGCATAGAGCCTACTAATAGCAGGTTTCCCGTAAACATTGATTCAATTTGATCTTTCCAGAGCATCGCTACTACGAAAACAGGAATCATTGACAATAGAATCTTCGACGCAAATTGAGTTGATTCATTCCATTGAAATTTGAATATATCCTTGAGAAGAATTATAATATCATCCTTGAAAACGGCAATAGTTGCGAGGGCAGTGGCTAAATGAACTACCACAGCAAATAAAAGATTATCAGAACTTTCTGCATTCAGTAGTACTGAACCAATCTCCAGATGACCACTACTGCTTACAGGTAAAAACTCAGTAAGCCCCTGAATTATACCCAAAATGAGCGCTTCGATCCAAGTCATTTATTCTTCCGGCTTAGCTTTTGATTTATAGAAAATAGCGACGAATTGTGTTAAGAATCCAAGCATCACAACAATAGGTCCAAGAGTCAATCCTAGAAATCCAAAACCATAAGGCTCAGTATCCATTGTCATAATGATAAATCCAGCAATCAAAATCACCACCCCGATAATCATGATCATATAATTCGCTTTTGCAAAAGCAAGTTTTCTCTTTTCAGACATTTTAGTATAATTCGTCAAGTGACATTTTTAAATATTTTCTTATTGCTCTAAGTGAGCTAAAGTATCCTACTATGATACCCATAAAGAGTATTAGACTGAATAAAATCAAAAAACCTGTCGTATCCTGAAGCTCAGCTAAACCTTCAATGATTGAATTCATATACATAGTGAAACCATAGATAATTCCGCAGGCAAAGATTCCTGCTAAAAATCCATAAAACATAGACCTATACAAAAAAGGTCTCTGTATAAATGAACTAGTAGCCCCTACTAGTTGCATACTTCTAATGAGGAATCGCTGGGAAAATAATGCGAGTTTAATCGTATTATTAATTAGGATAATAACTACCAATAACGCAAAAAAAGCTATTCCAATTAAAATAAAACCGATTTTGGTAAGGTTTTGATTGATACTTTCAACTAAGCTTTCCTCATACTCTACTTCATAAACTCCTCGTATCTTTTCAATTTCAGCTTTAATCATATTCAAACTATCTACTGATTGATACCCTCCTAACACTTTAATAGCCAATAAATCTCTAAGTGGATTATCTCCTAGGAAATTGGTGAAATCTTCTCCAGTGGCTTTCATAAACTCTTGAGCGGCAGCTTCTTTAGTGATCAACTTCACCTGTGGTTCTGAATTTTTCTGTAGGATATAAGACTTTGTTGAGACAGTCGTCTTTATCTTATTAATATCAGAATTTGATATGTTTTTGTTAAGGTAAACTTGCAATTCAATATTTTCTTGAATCTGCGTACCTAGTCTAGAACTATGGAGTAAAATCCAACCAAAAAGCCCTAAGACTAACAATGCAACTGTGATACTGAATACCACACTAACGAAAGGGTAGCTACCCAGTTTGCGCCGTTTACGTGGTTTTTTCTCTTCCATTCTGCCACGAATTTAGGTAAAATGGAGTGATTGTTTTGTCCTACTTGTTGTCTTTAAGAAGTTTTAACTCTTGAATTAACTTTTGGTCAGTGACTTCAGGGAGATCAGACAACTTATCCGTGGTATTTACTTGGTAATACTTGTCTAAGTATTGAATATAAATTCTACGCCCTCTAGCGCTATTGATCTCTAATATTTCATAAGGAGCTTTATCAAAATCACCACTTAAGAATAGTTTTCCATCATAATACTTGTACTTAATATTAACGTTTTTTACGTTTTCAGTAGATACATCAATCTCCTTTTTAGCTGAAGTGGTTACACTTGGAAGTACATCCAAATCAGCAGCTTCAAAATTGCCGTCTTCTTCTATCAAATTAGGATCTGGCGCATTGAAATCTGGGGTTAATAGTTTAGGCGCAGGCACTGTTGAAGTTTCTTCTTTCGCAGCGCTGGAAATTTCCGCCTCTGATTTATCAGCTTTCATTTCTTGAGAAAGAAGAGTATTCTCAACATTATTACTTTCATCGGTATTAGCTACCTCAATGTAATCGTAATTGAATTCTAATTCCTCTTGCTGAGGAGCACTTATTTCAATAGCAATTTGATTGTCATTCGTAAATTCTTGCTTTTCAGCATATAGATATACTCCGGATCCAATTAGCGTAGCTAGAGCTACTCCTCCAAAAGATTTTACCAACGTAGACTGCTGTACAAATTCCATCCAACCTGGATTCATATCAATTGCATTTAGCCTAGTTTTCAATTCAGATTTTCGTACCTCCCTTAGCCCATTGATAATATCCGACTGAAAATTAGACTCAGCCTTTAATTCAGGGTTTGATTCTAATTGCTTCTCGAAATCAACAATTTGCTCAGGAGTCATATTTCCTGAATGGTACTGATCAATTAATTCTTGTTGGTTTGTCATTTAGTCAAAAAAGTCTTCGGTGGTGTATTTGCTTTTTATTAAACTATCTAATTTCTTCTTACACTTATATTTTTTTGTTTTTGCAGTATCTGTGTTAGCAAAATTCATCCTTTCTGCTATCTCTTGCATCTTCATACCATCAAAATAATAATATGTTAACACTCCTCTGCAAACATCTCCCAACTCATTAATGCACTCCTTCACAATTTTCAAACGCTCCTTTGCTTCATGAGTTTGATATTCCTCAAAATCAACTTCCTCGTGGCTTAATCTACTTTTTCTATCTAATTCTTTTCTCCACTGATTCAAGCATATACTGTATAAAAATGTACTAATCTTAGACGTTAGCACTAGTTTACCACTGACTGCTTTTTGCCAAAAAGCCAGTAAAGCCTCTTGATATACATCTTTAGCTTCATCTTCAGTACCATTATTGGATAGCACAATTTTGGTCATCATCCGATAATATTTTTTATACAGATGATCCAACATTTGCTCGTCTCCTTTAACGATTCGCTCAAGAATCTCACTATCCTTCATACACTAA
>CAYGTD010000125.1:5039-10021 GCA_964352725.1 uncultured Roseivirgaceae bacterium | reverse complement strand
TGGTATTGGGCTGACTATTATTGAGAAAAAGATAGTTTCACTATTACATCCAGGATATTCATCAAATCCAACTACCAAATCAGATGTATGAACCACCGCAAAATTGAGTGTATCAGAAACCGCTCCTGAAATCCCAAGTTCAAGCGCTGTAATAGCTTCACCATCTATTGTTGTCCCTAGTGCGTTGGCATTGGCGATAGCATCTCCAGCTTCATTTGCTCTAAACCAGTTGATTTCATTTGTTGTTGCGGATGTACCCGAGGTATTCACAAAATCTACAGAAGCATAAAACTCGGTTGTCCCTGGCAGACCATCGTTGACATCTACACAATAAACAAATTGTTGATTGGTTACTGGTTCAAAACTAGGTGTTTGTGCTGTTATTAAAGGTGGATTAGCATTTGGAAATACGATTAAATCCACCTGCGTCAATCCAGATTTACATCCTTCAAATGAAGCATCTTCTCTTACATTTGAATTCAGCTGAACATACATGGTGTAAGTACCAGGCGTATTGACAGAAAAGGCAAAGGTTTCATCAGCAAGATCTGAGGCAACTAACCTGTCTCCTTGGTTATCATTTACTGTAATTGTATCATTTCTTTGATCATCCTCAAACCATTCATATAGGAATTCGTTGAGACCAATTTCTTCAGAAGCAATACTTATATCTGGCAATTCATCTCCTTCACACATGTAATATGTGACAACATTATTTACAAGATTAGGATTATCTGCAAATTCAGATTGAATAGGAGCATTTGGTACGTCCCACACATTAATCATCACTTGAGCTAATTCACTATTACATCCTACAAATTGCTCTCCGGATACCGTTCCGTTTTCTGTATTATCATTCTCTACTCTTTCTATGAAGAAAATATCACTTGTTCCAGCTAATGCAGGACCACCTACACCGTTATTTATATAAGAAGAAACATCTATTGATTGAACTCCAATACCAGAAGAAAGAAGAACCATAGCTTCATTGTATAGATTATAGTAATCTTCGCCGGCTAACGCCAATGGACTCGCTGCATCTACATTGATATTTGCAATTGTTGCTGCTTCGCCATTATCTACACAGTAATTGAACTCATACTGATTTGTACCTGAAGTAGTTGCTGCTTCTGTTGAAACATCTACTATTGGTACATCCGGAGTTGGATAAGCGATGAACCTTACTTCTACAGCATCAGAACCACAACCGCCACCAAGATCAGTATTATCGTTGAATACGTAATAGAAATTCTCATCTTCACCTCCTTGAGCTACAATAGTAGAACCAAATAACTCAGATGCCGAAATGATCGCACCAGTAGGATCAGTTGTCGAAATCTGATCAGATAATGTAGCATTTCTATACCAACTAATACTTTGATTAGCAGCTAGAGCAACTGATAGGCCATCGAACGTATCACCTTCACAGTATTCAAATGTATACGTACCATCAGCATCAAGATCACCTTTATCCACTAAAATATCCCCTGTTAAAGCTAGATTAACTACATCTGGTTTAGGAAGGACAGTCAACGTCAATTGATCTGCTTCATCGGTACAGCTAGCTTCATTGTCTAATTGATCTGAGGTATAATCTATCAGGTAATCACCTGCAGGATAATTAGCAGGCAAATTCGTAGATAGTGATAATCCATTAGCGGCTGAATCCAACGGGTCGGCTGGATTAAATGTATTACCCAAAATGAAAATTGAGTCCAGCGCAGTGCCAGATAGGGCAATTTCGAAACTATCAATCGTGACCGTTAAATTATTTAGTGTTGCGGCAAATTGAATAGATAAATCATCTTCACATATATATCTATTTGGTGATATTAGTACAGCTGTTGGAATAGCATTCACATCCCAATCCTCAGTACCAAAAGCATTACCATCAGCAATTGCATCTATATCTGCTGTGCCATCTGGCACAACCCATCTTACTACTTGATATTCTTCTACAGCTACTTGGGTAGGATCAAATCTCCATCCATCAGCAATCAAGTCTGCTGAAATTGTTGATGGAACTGAATATCCAGCTGGAGGTGTAATACCGTCATTAGCTTCATCTAAATAATTTCCAAACTCTCTATCTCTTAACCTAAGTGAATGAAAACTAAAGCCACTACTTATTTCTGCTACTCGGACATTCATCAGCCCCGTAGTATCAGCCACTGTTTGACAGAAATCAGAAGCTACAGCCTGAACAAAAATAGATGTCGCATCTATCACTGTGTATTCTATTGAAAAATCATACTCTTCATTAGTTGTTCTATTTACAACATTATATATGATTTCATGAGAGCCTGGACCTGCTGTATTTGGTGAAAACTTCGCTTCTGCAGGGTTAGTCACATTATTTACATTACTTAATCCAACTCCTGAGAATGCTCCTTCATAATTTACATTATCATTCACTAAACTGATGATCGAACCTGTAGTATTGTCTGATAAAAAAGTAGTTCGCCCAACTGGATCCAAAGTAGAATCATAGATGTAAATATTCACCTTAGACAAGACACTTTCACATTCTGCACTATTGGCCTCACCTACATAGATTGAATAAAGTCCTGGCGTATTAATATCAAACTCGGTAGGACTTCCATCTGCTTTTCTTGAGATTAAGTCTCCCATAGTTGCCGAATTACCCACGAAAAGAGTATCTCCATTGTAGTCATACCAAGTATAATTGACTCCTGTTCCTTCTGTGAACAGGGTGAATCCTACCAGACCTACCCTTGCTTGCACTTCTGTCACTACAGTTCCAGAACTACTTCCGATCATAATAGGCGGTGCATCTGGTGCTAACACGCTCGTTACTGTTCCCACTATTTCATCTTCGAAATCACCGCTATCATTCACGGCAAGGTTGAATGGAGCAGCACTACCAAGACTTAACAAAATATTATCCGTTATTGGTGTAGTGCCGCTGGCACGCATTTCAACCCCTGATATAGCAATTGCATCAATGCCCGACTCTGAGATAGTCGTAATGGCCACTCTAAGAGTAGTCTGACTTATGAATGTATAGGTAACAGCACTTATATCTGCAGACCATGCATCTTGAGGGAAAGTGATTGTAGCACTCGTATTAAACGTGAAATTAGCAGGTGCTTCTAAGAATAATGTTCTTGCTGTTCCCGTTCTAAAATCATTCACTTTTGATTCTGATAATAAAATATCATCTTCAAAAACAAGTGCTGTACCATCAATACATATATCTGCTAAAGACGGTGCAGTAACCACAATTCCTCCAACTTCTAATTCTGCTGACGTTGCATCTGTTGTTGATAGTCCAAAATTATCGGTAGCAGTGACCGTTACGTCATGGATGCCCAAACTAATATCATTTGCTATTGAAACAGTATCCAACGCTAAACTCCAATTGATTCCATCTATCAAGAAGTTGTCAAGTTGGAATGTTTGACCATCTACGAGTAAAGTCAACGTAGCTATCGAATTATTATCCGAAACTGTACCTGTTAAGGTAGGAGTTTGACTAGCTGTTTCTAAAAAGTTAACCGTAACCGTTGGTCTTGTTACGTCTACTGTAACTGTACTCGCGTCACTGGTACTTGTCACCGTTGGTGAGGCTTGGTTACCAGCATCGTCAATGAAGTCCAATGTAAATGTTATAACGCCTTCAGAATCCGAAGAAGAAACTGTGTAAGACGCAGTATAATTTGGAGCAGTACCTCCTATCGTCACCGCATTTTCAACTAGATCTCCCCCACTACTCATTGCAACAACCGGGGTAGCTGATAAATCATCGTCAGCCGTAAAACTCAAGGTCACAATATCTCCTACTGCTGCTAAAGTATTATTTGAATTATTTGAAACAATTGTAACGGGGCTCACGGTCGGATTTACTAGATCAATCTCTACTGAACTTGCATCATCTACTGCTGTGACTTGTGTGCCAGTATTACCTGCATCATCCACAAAATCAATAGTGAAAGTTACATTTCCTTCTGTATCTGTAGCATCAACTATATAGGATGCTGTATAATTAGGTGCAGTGCCTCCTACTGATACTCCGTTCGCAACTAAATTTCCTCCACTACTCATTGCAACAACAGGGGTAGCTGATAGGTCATCACTTGCAGTAAAACTAAGTGTTACCTCATCGCCCTCAGTTCCATGTTGATTGTCTGTAGTGTTATTGGTTGATAAACTTACTCCTGATAAGGTCGGAGCTACTAAATCAATCTCTACTGAGCTTGCATCTGTAACAGAGGTTACTGGTGTAGCTGCATTTCCTGCATCATCTGTAAAGTTGATCGTGAATGTTACGGCTCCTTCTGTATCTCCAGCAGCTACCGTGTAGGTGGCTGTGTAGTTAGGTGCTGATCCTACTACTACGACAGGTGCATTTGCAACAGCTACTCCTCCACTACTTATAGCTACTACTGGAGTAGCTGATAAATCATCATTAGCCGTAAAACTTAAGGTGACAGTATTCCCTTCTGCTGCATGCTGATTGTCCGTAAGATTATCTGTAAGTAATGAAACGCTCGTAAGTAATGGTGCAGTATTATCTATTTCAACTGAGCTTCCATCATTAACGGTATTTACTTCAGTTCCCACATTTCCTGCATCATCAGTAAAGTTGATGGTGAAAGTAACCTGGCCTTCCTTATCATTTGCATTGACTGTGTAAGTAGCCGTCCATATTTCATTTACTGCATCAGTTTCAGTTAAGGTTATTCCATCAGTGACGAAAACTCCCCCACTTCTAACTGCTACAACTGGAGCAGCTGATAAATCATCATCAAAATCCATCGTTAGTGTCACAATATCTCCGGTAATACCATGCTGATTATCTGTGGCATTGTTTGTTGAAAGTCCTATTGAAGTAATTGTTGGAACTACAAAATCAACTTCTACTGCACTTGCATCAGTTACTGAAGTAATTTGAACTCCAGTATTCCCTGCATCATCAGTAAAGTCAATAGTAAAAGTGACATTGCCTTCACTATCAGCTG
>CAYGTD010000125.1:0-4939 GCA_964352725.1 uncultured Roseivirgaceae bacterium | reverse complement strand
ACCGTGTTGCCATCAGCTCCATGTTGGTTATTCGTGGCATTATTTGTTATTAATGCTACAGTTGATATGACAGGAGTTGAATTGTCTAACTCAATATTTGCGCTAGTAGATACAGGATTTCCTGCAAGATCACTGACACTTATTGACACACTAAGCGTTCCATCATCCAAACTGGAAATATCAACAGCAGCAGATGTCCACGCACCGCCTGTTATCGTTCCTGTTGCACTTATTGCACTAGTTGAACCATTTGAATCATCGAAAGACACTGTCACTACTTGTCCATCCTCCACATCTGTCACAGTTCCTGAAACTTGTACATCACCGTCTTCCGTAGCATTGACCTTATCATCTACTTCGATTGGTGTCGTTACAACAATCGCTGCTGATAAGTCTAAGTCTATTGATTCTGTATCTGGAGCACTGTTACCAGCCACGTCTGTTACTGTTGCTGAAATAGAAATTGAACCATCTTGAAGACCAGAAATATCTACATTTCCTGTGGACCAGGCATTTCCTGAAACTGTGGCTGTTGTATTGACAGTTCCTGCTGCTCCGTCTGTAAATACAATGGTAACTGTTCTTCCTGTTTCAATATTACTTGTAGTTCCTTCCACAACCACAGTACTGGACTCGGCTATTGAAACTCTATCATCACTTTCTATTGGAGTAGTAATAGCCAAAGTTGCAAGTCGATCTAACGTAAATGTCGTGCTAGACGAGGCGGCATTTCCTGAAACATCTACAACACTCACAGATACATCAATACTTCCTTCTGCAAGTGTAGAAAGATCTATTGCAGTAGCAGACCATACATTTCCAGAGATAGTAGTCGAAGGGGTCAAAGTTGTCACTCCATCCGTAATAGTAACTGTGATTGTTTGTGCATCCTCAATTCCAGATGAGGTTCCGCTAATTGTAATATTGGCAGCAGCCTCTGTGGCATTCACTCTATCATCCCCTTCGATGGTATTGATAGCTACAGTAGCCGACTGATCTAACGTAATAGATTCACTAACATTGTCTGAATTGCCTGCAAGGTCAGATACTGAAGCTGAAACCGTGATCGAGCCTTCATCAAGGCCAGATATATCTGCCCCAATGGCAGTCCAAGCATTACTACTTACTGTAGCCGTCGTATTTACAACTGGATTCGTTCCATCATCAAACGTGATAGTAACTGTTTGTCCCGTTTCAACATCGGTTGAGGTTCCAGTTATTACTAGTGCTCCATCTTCACTTGCATTGACAAAGTCATCAGTTGAAATTGGAGTTGTTATTGCAATAGTCGCAGTAGGATCATAATGAATTATCTGAGTATCGTTTGCTGGATTAGCAGCTACATCAGCCGATGTTACTGTAATGGTAATATCCTGCTCCAATAATGCTGTTGCAGAAATATCAAACGTGTAGGTCCAATTGCCACTTCCATCAACGGTTGTTTCATCTCCTGCTGGATCTTCTGTATTTGTGCCATCAGATAATGAAATATTAACTCCTTGTCCGCTTTCTATTCCAGACGAAGTTCCACTAATGATAACTGTTGTTTTCTCTGAATCATTGATCACATTATCTCCCACTAAGGTTGCATCAATGGCAATGGATGCAGATTTATCAAGAGAAAAAGTCTCTGTGTCTTGAGCAGTATTCCCAGCAACATCAGCAACATCAGCAGTAATAGTGATTGTACCATCATCTAATCCACTCACATTCACTCCAACGACTGACCATGCTCCTGCCGCTGCTGTCGTTGTTCGTGTCAAATCATTGGTTCCATCATCAAAATTGACCGAAATAGTATGTCCATCCTCAGCGTCAGTCGTTCCTGAAACAGTGATGGAATTATCTTCTGAAGCATTTACATTGGCATCAAATCCTACTCCTGCTGCTGAAATATTTATTGCAACAGATTGATCTAAGGTAACTGTGGCAGAAGTTGTGGCAATATTGCCTGCCACATCCGGCACGGAAACATTTACGGTGATGGAATTAGCTCCGTTAATATATCCTGCCGAAAGATCAGCAGGAGTGGCACTGATCGTCCAGGCATTGGATGAAACCGTCGTGGTATAATTAGCAGAAGTGGTTACTCCATCGTCGAAATTTACTGTAACAGTTTGTCCATTCTCCACTCCTGTTGTAGTTCCTGAAACAACTACATCAGCAGATTCTGTATTATTAATATAATTATCTCCTTCGATTGGCGATGAAAGTGCAACAGATGCACTTTTATCGTATGTCAATGCTTTACTAGCGGTGGCCACATTTCCAGCATCATCTGTGACGTTAACTGAAACGGTGATAGTGCCCTCCAATAAAGTGGTGACATCTAACCCTGGACCTGCTATACTCCATGGAGAATTTGTCCCAACGGCAGCCGTGGCTGTTGTTTGAACAGTAGTGGATCCATCACTAATGGATACAGTAATTGTACTTCCTGCATTT
Source organism: uncultured Roseivirgaceae bacterium (assembly GCA_964352725.1). Classification (GTDB taxonomy): domain Bacteria; phylum Bacteroidota; class Bacteroidia; order Cytophagales; family Cyclobacteriaceae; genus Ekhidna. Next base: position 2,494 of record CAYGTD010000125.1, on the reverse strand, counting down.
ATATCACTGGTCGTTCCCGTTACTAGGACAGCATCATCTTCTGAATCATTGACTCTATTATCTGTCATCAATGTGGCATCAATGGTAATGCTAGCTGATCTGTCAATTGATAATTGTGCATTATCAGCTATTGTAGCAACATTGCCCGCCAAATCCGTGACCGTCACATCAATATCTAGAACACCTTCATCAAAAGCGGAAATATCCGCTTCAGCGGCTGTCCAGACGCCACTATTCACAGTACCTGTTACCTGAACAGTGTTGGCACTACCATCCGTGATGTCAACAGTAACAGTTCTTCCATCTGAAATTCCTGTTGTTGTTCCTCGAACAATGACATCTTCATCTTCTGATGCATTGACTCTGTTGTCTCCTTCTAAAGTAGCATTGATAGCGATGGTTGCCGAAGCATCATACGTTACTGTATTATTTCTAGTGGCATTAGCCGTATTACCAGCTAAATCTGTCACAGAAACAGAAATATCAATATTTCCTTCTTGAAGTAATCCTGGTGCACCAACTGCTGCAATGTCAAAAGGACCAAAAGTGAATGCACCTGCTGCAATAGCAACATCCGCAGGTGTGTATGTATTGGTTCCATCAGTTATTGAAATAGATACCAATTGCCCATTCTCCACATCTGTTACTGTACCTGAAATTTCTACTGTACCACTTTCTGATAAATTAATGTAATCGTCTCCTTCAACTGTATTGATGGCAATAGAAGCTGTTTGGTCAATGGTAAATAAACTAGATGTCAATAATCCGTCTGATGTCCCATCATTGTCACTGACGTCATTTCCAGCTGTATCTTGAGCACCAGTCACATCCAATACCACACCTACGGTACCACTTCCTACAATTCCATTAACCGTATATGTAAATGTGGTTCCAGAAGTATTCACTAATGCAACCGATCCATATCCCACTGATCCTGTGGTCACCACTGTAAAATCAGATGATGCAAGCGAGGAATTATTAAAATCTCCATCAAAAACGATGGTAAATACAACAGAAGATCCATTTGTAGCTAATGAGGCAGGTGAATAAGAGTATACTGCTGTAGGAGCTGCATTATCAATGGTATAAGAAGTTTGACCACCTGTTCCGGCAGTCGCTGCTGAATTTGTATTTCCTGTATTATCCGTTGCTGAAATGCTTACCGCATACGCTCCGTCTGCACCACTATTCGTTCCTAAATCCCATAAGTATGTCCAAACTTTATTGTCTGCAGTAGAAGTCATCGCAGCTCCTACTACAGCTGTTCCAATCGTGATGGTTGGTGATGCGCTGATCGTGTTGGTTTCCGTAAAGGTCGCCGTTATCAAGACATCATCTGCGTCTTTTACCACAGCATCAGCATGATCATCTGTTAATACTACAGTCGGTTGAGTTTGATCAATGATATACGTCTCTTCTGAGGTAATGCTTGTTCCTTCATTGAAGGCATTACCTGCGTTATCTTCTATACCATGCGCTCCAATAAACCCTATATCAATTGTGCCATCTGCGGCATAAGAGTCAACCGTCACATCATAAATAGTGGTTGAAACTGGATTCAAATTACTAATTGCAGAGGAGGCAGGACCACTTACGTTAAAGTCTCCTATAGCTACTCCTGTCACACCTTCATTAAATGTTACTCTAAACACTACGCCAGTCGTATTCACAACATTTGTAAATTGGGTAGCTGGTGTATTTCTTAAAATGGTGACAGTTGGCAAGGTATTGTCAATCGTGAAGTCACTAGAAGTAGTACCCGCTGCTGACAAATTATTACCAGCAATATCTTGAATGCCAGAAGTACCAATAGTGATACCCAAATCTCCATCTCCTGAAATTCCAGAAACAGTGAATGTTAAATTTGGAGAGGACCCACCTACAGCAGTCCCTGTAAAACCGACAGTGCCTGTCGTATTAACCGTGAAATCAGACACATCAACTGTACTCGCATCAATATCACCAGCAAAAGTAAGAGCAAAAACGACTGAAGTAGAGGTCGTTGATGAAACACTACCCTGTGCAGGTGCATTCAATGTAATTGCTACCGCTGGAGCTGAGTTATCAATGGTGTAAGAAGTCTGGCCGCCCGTTCCAGCAATCGCTGCTGTATTGGCATTTCCTGTATTATCCGTAGCTGAAATACTAACAGCATACGCTCCGTCAGCACCACTATTCGAACCTAAATCCCATAAATACGTCCAAACTTTATTGTCTGCAGTAGAAGTCATTGGGGCTCCCACAACTGCTGTTCCGATGGTGATTGTTGGAGATGAACTGATCGTATTGGCTTCCGTTAAGGTCGCCGTAATCAAGACATCATCTGCGTCTTTTACAACAGCATCAGCATGATCATCTGTTAATACTACAGTCGGTTGAGTTTGATCAATGATATAAGTCTCTTCTGAGGTAATACTTGTGCCGGGAACAAATGCATTACCAGCATCATCCTCAATGTTTTGTCCTCCATCGAAACTTAAATCTATCGTACCAT
>CAYGTD010000124.1:0-10148 GCA_964352725.1 uncultured Roseivirgaceae bacterium | reverse complement strand
ATCTAGTCCCCACAAGATCAGTGTGTGCTGTTGTATATTTTGGATTTCCGATAAGTTGACGTTAAAAATTACTCGCATTCGATCTACAAACGCTTGTCGATTACCAGCACGAAGTGTTAGTTCAAAATATCGATCTACGAGCTCTTCTGATATTTTACTATCATCCGCATACACATTTTCTACACTAGACCGTACTACAAACCTTGGAGTAATAAATGTAAGGATTTTATTCAATAAAGGTATTTTAGCAAGTTTAAAAGCAATAGGGACACTTGTGGAGTTCTTAGGATAGCCAGCTGCATCAATCAAGATCAATTTATCAACCATTTCTGGCTGATCGACTGTAAACTTCCAGGCTATCAATCCACCCAAGGAGTTTCCACCAAGGATGCACTTTTTAATACCTTGAGAAGCTAAAAAGTCCTCTACAAAATTTACATAGTTCTCTATTGAATAGTCTCGATCTTGGAAAGGCCCGGTTAATCCAAAAGCCGGTAAATCCATTCTGATCACCCTCCTGTCTTCTTTTAAACCAACCGCCCAATCATCATACGTATGAAGACTAGAAGCCGTGCCGTGAATCAATACGATAGGTAATGAATCAAGTAGATTTCCTTCATCGCGATAGTGGACATTCATTCCCGCTATTTGAATGAACGCAGAAGGAGACTGTGCGTATTTAATCTTTAAATCGTCTACCGGTATATCTCGATAGCCAAACAAAATACATACTAAGGTCACAAATCCAATCAATATGAATAGTGAAATCTTAGCCGCTTTGTTCATAGAAAATTAATGGACGTCCTTACCAGTAATAATAAACTCCCATTGATCTGCATGATGAGCTACTTCTTGAATCATCTCTTTGATCATGTTTTCTTTCAGATTTATCATAAAAGAGATAGCTTCTACTTTAAGGAAGTCTTCTTCAATGATACATTTGGTATATGGATACTCTGGACTTACTGCTAGAATCTCCTCGAAAGGTATTTTTTCCTTTGTGGAGCATACTTTGGTTTTAAGCTGAACTACTTCCCTATTGTATTCGGGATGTATGGTAATGTGCCCAGTTACGGTTTGAAACCTTCCATCTTCCAACGGGACAATGATAACAGATTGATTTTCATCGTATTCTCTAAACTCTCCTCCTATTTCAGATGCGTAATTTTTGCAAAATTTTCTAAAGTTCATGGTGGCTATTTTTATGCTTTACAAGTTAACAAATTTCATTTCAGAAATTTATCTAGAGTGATAAAGAAGATAATAATTTTTTAAAGAAGAGGTGCTGAAAAGTGGTTTTTTTAATACCCAGTGATGCGATGTTGCGAGAATTATAAGCGTTTAAAGAATAGCATTATTTCAAACAAAAAAGCAAAGGAATTAGACAAACCAAATCTAAAATGTTAAATGAACTTCGGTTCACGCTTAAATACATATAAATCAAGTACAGCAAAAGTTCGCGCGAACACCTCACGTAAAGCCAAATTATTCCCTATAGGGCCCCCATTATCTGCAGAGACTGCCACGGCATCAATATCATAATATTGCGCTATGAATAACGAACGATAGCAATGAAACTCTTGCGTAACGATCGTAATGGAATTATTACCAAATACTTCCTTAGCTCTAACAACAGAATCTAACGTTCTAAATCCTGCAAAATCTAATTTAATGTCATCATGAGGAATGTTTAATTCGTCCAGCGATTTGTACATATCTCTCGGTTCATTGTAGTACTTAGTGCCATTGTCCCCACTGACTAAAAGCTTTTTGACACTTCCTTGTTTATGAAGCTGTGCAGCAGCATTCATTCGCTCTACAAAAAATCGGTTGGAGCCTCCATTTACCGTTCGCTTGCTGGTACCTAATACCAATGCTACTTCATTTTCGGGAACGTTATTCAACGTATAAATGGCGTCTGCAGTAGAATACACCACCCATATATTGGTGATTAAAATAAATAGTACAAAAGTGATAACCCCCCACACTCCTATTTTTAGTAATTTCTTCAAACGATGATTCCTTTTGTTTTCAAAATTAAATCTGCTTCGCGAACAGTTCTCCTATACCATTCACTTTTGAGTTCCCATTTTTCAGCTTCTGAAAGTTGTGGCCATTCTCCTTTTAGTTTCATTCTGAAGGTATTGATACACAATGCAGCCGTTACTGAAAGGTTGAAACTCTCTGTAAACCCATTCATTGGGATATGAACAAATCCATCGGCCTTCTCCCCTGCTTCTTTAGATATTCCATCTGATTCTGTACCAAATACTATGGCTGTTTTTTCAAAAGCATCTAAATCATAAATGGAATTGGAAGTTTCGTGAAGAGAGGTAGCATAGATTTTATATCCATCCTTTCTTAATTGATCATAGCAACGATCTACGTTGTTTTCACTTTTCCTATGACTATGAAAAGTAAGCCATTTAGCAGCTCCTTGTGTAATCAAAGGATTGACTTTATACTCATTCTTATTCTCAATGAAATGAATATCCTGAATGCCTAGGCACTCTGCAGTGCGAATGACTGCACTGATATTATGCGGTTTTTCAATATCTTCAAAAGCGAGAGTCAGATGTCTAGTGCGCTTTTCCAATGCCTCATCTATTAGACGCTGCTTATGCTCGGAAACGAACTGCTGAAGCTCAGCTACTATTTTTTGATGATTGGAATCTTCCATTATCCTCCAAAGAGACCTAACTGGTTTTCTTCGTCCTCTACCTCATTTTTCACCTCATCTTTGAGTGCACTCAAATCTACTTTAGGCACTCCACTTGATGTCTCATTGCCCTTATCCTCGTCTGAAGTCGATGCTGGTTTATCTTCTTTCTTAGCTTCCTCCTGCTTAGTCTCTTCATTTTTTATCAAATCTACAGAGACTACTTGCTGAACTGGCAGCTTATTTCCAATTGCTTTCCAACCTTTGATATCGATGAGATTCATTAAATCAAGTTTCTTCTTTTCGTGCTTTCGGCCATCTTTATACGTTACCTCTACATCTGTTTCTATTCCCTTGGAAATAAACATCAGCTTAGACCCTTTCGCTTCAGAGACGAATGGATAACGCTTGTTTTGCGAAGACGTCTCTATTAAGAATCGTTTGACATAGTAATTCTTAGACTCTGCATCATAATGAATCGCGTTAAACGATGAATCGGCATCTAGTTTGTAGATCCCCATGATATTGCCAAAATCATAATGATTGGTCAACTCAAACGAGGTGGTCTCATAAGTGCCATCTTTATAAAATGCCACCACATGATCTTCGGATTGGAAATTACCCAAATGATCACCTCTTTCATCTCTGTTCAATCTTCCAATGGTAGGATCATACCAGATATCTACACCTCCAAGGGTAGATTTACCTTCTTCTTTGAACGTCACTTTACGCACGGGATACTTGGTAAGTGTATTTCCACCGGCTCCTCTTCCTTTGATCTCTAATTCGGCAAAATCAAAATCAAATATCTTCTTACGTGCAGAACTTGATTGGGTCAAATTCACTTGGACGATCTCTGCTTCTCCATTAGGATTTGCTGTGAAGTACAATACCTTGGATCCTTTTCCTCCTTTGGTGAGATCATATTCCCGATCTCTAGTTACAGACAAAACCTGAAAACGCTTGACGTACGACTTTCCTGAAGCCCCATCTAGATAAACTAAGTTGTAAACCATTCGCTCATCGTTCTTTTTGAATACGCCTGCATACAAAATATTCTTCCCTACGAATGTTTTATCCTGAATACGTGTGACCACACACTTTCCATCCTTGGTAAATGCGATGACATCATCTATGTCTGAACACTCTGAGATAAATTCATCTTTCTTCAATCCATATCCAACAAAACCGTCTTCTCTGTTTACATACAGCTTCGCGTTATTGGCTGCTACAACTGTAGCTTTGATGGTATCAAAATTGGTAATCTCTGTTTTACGTTCTCTTCCCTTACCATATTTATCCAATAGATTTTGATAGTAAGCGATGGTATAATCAGTGAGGTTATCCAGATTGAAATTAACTTTCTCAATCTGCTCTTGCAAGTCTCGAATATGCGCTTCAACCTTACTCGTATCGAATCTAGTAATACTACTTAAAGGCTTATCAATCAAGCGCTTATAATCTTCATTATTGATTTCTCTATAAAACTTATCAAAGAATGGAGTGAATAGCGTGTCCAACACTTCATAGCATTTCTTTAAGTCTCCTGAGCTCTCATAATCAGGATGCTTATACATTCCTTCATTGATGAAAATCTTCAGCAAATCACTAAAGAATATTTTCTCCTTCAGCTCCGCTCTTTCAATCTCCAATTCCTGACGCAGTAAATCCAGCGTTTGATCCACAGACTGATTAAGGATTTCTGATACCGTAATAAAGTGTGGCTTGTCATTGATAATGACGCATGCATTTGGCGAAATAGACACTTCGCAATCAGTGAATGCATACAAGGCATCCATGGTAATATCAGGCGATGTGCCAGGTGCCAATGAAATAGCTATTTCAACATCTTTAGCTGTATTATCAATTACCTGCTTGATCTTAATCTTGCCTTTGTCATTGGCTTTTACAATCGACTCAATTAAGGAGGTGGTTGTTGTGCTATAAGGGATATCCTTGATTAACAATGTCTTGCTATCTTCTTCTATGATGGTAGCTCGTACACGTACTTTTCCACCTCTTTTACCATCGTTGTAATCACTGGCGTCAATCTTACCTCCTGTTAAGAAGTCAGGGAATAACTTCACTTTCTTGCCTTTTAGAATCCCGATACACGCTTCTAGAATCTCGCAAAAATTGTGAGGAAGCATCTTCGTAGAAAGTCCTACAGCGATACCCTCTACTCCTTGTGTCAGCAGCAAAGGAAATTTTACTGGAAATGTGACTGGCTCCTTTTTTCTACCATCGTAGGAAAGCTGCCAGTCAGTAGTTTGTGGATTGAATAATACATCCAAGGCAAACTTAGAAAGTCGTGCTTCAATGTATCGAGGAGCAGCTGCAGAATCTCCAGTTCTTACATCTCCCCAGTTTCCTTGCATATCTATGAGCAGCTCTTTTTGCCCAAGATTTACAATCGCATCACCAATGGAGGCATCACCATGAGGGTGATACTGCATAGCACTACCAATGATGTTTGCTACTTTATTGTAACGTCCATCATCGAGTTCTTTCATGGCATGCAGAATCCGGCGTTGTACTGGTTTCATGCCATCATTGATAGCGGGAACAGCCCTTTCAAGGATTACATAGGAGGCGTAATCCAAAAACCAGTTTTCGTACATCCCCGAAATAGGGATTACATCATTTAATTGTTTCTCTTCTTCGTGTTCTTCTCCCATTATTATTAATTAAAGCTTGCTAAACTTTTATTATGCTCAATTTGCTCTTTATAGTTTTGGTGCGCTTTACTAACCATAAATCTTATTCTATTCAGTTCTTTATCTATTCGTTTGTAATTCAATGGATACCAAAGCGATGGTTTACAAACCACTTCTTTTCCAAATTGATCGTTGTGATACAAAGTGAATTTATATAGCCCATCAAGGCTCATAATTTCAATATCCTTTACATGATGAAATGGAATCTGAATTTCATACCCATTCTCCATGACATATAAGTTTTCGCTATCGTAAGACAGCTCTTTTAAGCGATTAAGTGATTTTTTCATTTGTGGAAACCAAAACCTGACAATAAGTATAGGATAAATCACCGCAATGAATACTCCATACCAGTTTCCAGAATGACTTGAAGAAAGTGCATATGCAATTAAAAATGCAGCCAATAAGCTCATTAAAAATATCTTATAAGCTTTTACATACTTTATGGAAAGAGACTTAGATCTTTCGGTCATCATGCTAACTCAACTTCAATTAAATCCTTTTCTACTCGTAATCGCTCAATGATAAAATTTTGACGATCCGGTGTATTCTTACCCATATAGAAACCAAGCAAATCAGCGATGCTTGTATCCTTTTGAAGGATAACTGGATCTAATCGAATATCATCTCCAATAAAAGCACCAAACTCACTTGGTGAGATTTCTCCGAGTCCCTTAAATCGTGTGATTTCTGGCTTATTTCCTAGTTTTGCTACAGCTCGCTGTTTCTCTTCCTCAGAATAACAGTAGATTGTTTCTTTCTTATTTCTTACCCTAAAAAGCGGAGTATCTAATATGAAAATGTGATTGTTTCTTACTAGCTCAGGAAAGAATTGCAGGAAATAAGTCAACAGCAATAAACGAATGTGCATACCGTCTACATCGGCATCTCTTGCAATAACAATCTTTCTATATCGTAATCCTTCAAGTCCATCTTCAATATTGAGTGCATGCTGTAGTAGGTTAAACTCTTCGTTTTCGTATACTACTTTTTTGGTATGTCCATAACAGTTGAATGGTTTACCTCTCAAAGAGAATACTGCTTGAGTTTGAACATTTCGAGATTTGGTGATTGATCCACTGGCCGAATCTCCTTCTGTGATAAAGACCATGGATTGATCTTTCATTTCATCATCCACTTTTTTATCATTGAAGTGTATACGACAATCTCTCAATTTCTTATTGTGCAGATTTGCTTTCTTGGCTCTTTCATTTGCGAGCTTTTTGATACCTGCAATCTCCTTACGCTCTCTCTCCGACTGTTGAATTCGCTTTAATAAAGCTTCTGCTATAGCAGCATTTCTGTGAAGGAAATTATCTAATTCTGTTTTAAGAAAGTCATTTACAAATGTTCTCATTGTGGGACCTTCTGGACCTACACTCTGCGAACCTAATTTTGTTTTAGTCTGTGACTCAAATACCGGTTCTTGAACACGAACAGCGATTGCTCCTACTATAGCAGATCGTACATCTGATGCTTCAAAATTCTTTCCGTAAAACTCCCTTATTGTCTTGACGATTGCTTCTCTAAATGCGGCTAAATGCGTTCCTCCTTGGGTGGTATACTGCCCATTGACGAATGAATAATATTCTTCTCCATACTGATTTGCGTGTGTAAGAGCTACCTCTATATCATCACCTTTCAAGTGAATAATAGGATAGCGAAGTGATTCTGCGTCCGCCTTATTAGTTAATAGATCATGAAGTCCTTTTTCTGAGTGAAATTTCTTGCCATTCAAATTGATGGTTAATCCTGCATTTAAATAGGCATAATTCCACATCAAATTATCTAAGTACTCAGGTATGAAATGGAAGTTTTTAAAGACTGTATCATCTGGCTCGAAGACAAAGTAGGTTCCATTTCTTCCTTCGTTTTTAACGATCTTAGCATCACTGGTCACCACACCTCTCTCAAACTCTGCTACCTTCGTTTCGCCATCTCTAAAGCTTTGCACCTTAAAGTAATTGGACAAAGCATTTACCGCCTTGGTACCTACTCCATTTAGTCCAACTGATTTTTGAAATGCTCCAGAATCGTATTTACCACCTGTATTGATCTTGGAAACACAATCAACCACTTTTCCCAATGGAATACCTCTTCCATAATCCCGAACGGTCACTCGATGATCGGTCACTTTTACTTCGATGGTTCTACCATGTCCCATCATGTGCTCATCAATGCTATTGTCAATAATCTCTTTGACCAATACATAAATACCATCATCAGGAGACGAACCGTCTCCTAGTTTACCTATGTACATACCAGGTCTTAGCCTAATGTGTTCTTTCCAGTCAAGTGACTTAATACTGTCTTCGGTATATATCGCTTCTGCCATTTACTGCTTTTTTAATAATCAGTTAAGATTGAATAATAATTCAACTAAAAATATTAGTAACTATTAAAAATCGAAAGTAATGATAAAAATCCAATAAGTATACGTAACAACCTAGTACTAAAGCGCAGTTTTACTTGAAATAACACAAATTAAGAACTTGATTTTTAGGTAGTTCTCGTACTTTTTTTCATAATTAAAAAAATACCAATTGTCCATACTAAAATTAGAATAGGTCCAATTAGGGTGAATCCTGAAAAATAGGAAGGATCGATATGACCTTGATTGTTCCAAACTGCTATATAAATGATCATGAAGATTTGGTAAATATTGAATATAAACACCAAAGAACTAATCCATGCTTGAAGCTTTTCGTCTAAACTACCCGTTCCATAGTGTATGATAATTCTAATCAAAAGATTGATTCCCAAAAATGAACTTACTGAATAGTAGAAAAAGGTCTGTTTATGCAAGTTTCCTAGTTCATCCAATATCATATTTATACTTATTGGCATATAGGCATAGCACGTGAGAAGGACGATAACGAATAGGATAACAGAAATACGATTAAGGACATTTACCGCTTTTAGCATATTTTTTTTAACTGACTGTAATAATTGAATTGAAATAGATACTTACGTTGCAAAAGTAGATCACATAATCTTTAATCATTTTGGATCAAGAAGAATTTATACAACTCATTACCCAGCATTCTGGCATCATACACAAGATACTTTATCTATATGTAGATGATCCAGAGGATAAAAATGACTTGAAACAAGAAATCTTAGTGCAGGCTTGGTCAGCCATTGGTCGATTTAAAGGTCAATCAGCTTTTAGTACATGGCTATATCGCGTGGCATTGAATACAGTGATGACTTTTCAAAAGAAGTCAGAACGGATGCCAACAGTAGGTGGTGATAAAGAACTCATGGAAATGAAGGCAGACATGGATGAGTCACATCCAGAATCGGATCGTCTTTTTAGATTGATCAAGACACTGAATGATGTGGACAAAACCATCATCACACTGCACTTAGAAGACTATAATCATGAGGAAATCTCCGAGATAACAGGTCTATCAAAAAATAATATAACGGTGAAGCTTCACCGAATCAAAAGTCAAATTTCAAAATTAATGAAAGGAGGAAGTAATGGATAATTTGAAAGCATTATGGAATGACCTGAAGCAGGACACTAACCAAATGACGGATTTATCTAAATCTGAAATACAAACTACAATTAATCAAAAATCAAAAGGCATTATGAAAACATTAAGAAAAAAAGTTTTTCAAAAATTTCTATACTGTGTATTCTTCACCGTAATAATTGCTGCACTAATCCCATTTGCAGGGGTTATGGCTTCAAAAATATTACTATCGATCATGCTAGCAGCCTATATCATTGGCGATATTCTTTTATGGCAAGAATACTTGGCACTGAAGCAACACATTGATATGATGTCTAATCTTTTAGAAAACATGGTCGCTGTGAGAGATAAGATAAAAAGTGTGATTAAATATGAGCAACTCATAGGCTTGGCATTATATCCTATTTCTGTTGTTGCTGGATTACTTCTGGGAATGAGTGTTGGAAAAGAAAATCCTGTAATAATGGACAAAACGTCCGACTGGGTAGTGATGGTAGTTTCTATATTGATCATCGTACCCATTAGTCACTGGGCAGCCAAGGCAATGAATAAGAAAGCATTTGGAAAGTATTTAGACAAACTTGAAAACAACATTATCGAACTTGAAAAAATAGAATCATGAAAAAGAAAAGAATAATTACTGTAGCTAGCTTAGTTTTCTTTACCCTATTAGCTTTTAGTGTCTCATATAAATTCGCCAATGCGGCAATTGAGCTTACTTGTTTATTGACTGGATTAATTGGTACTGTGGCAACTGCTAGTATGACAATTTTTAGTCAAAAAGTTTGGAAGGAATCTCATGGTCCTGTTGGAATCAAATATGAGGAAGCATTTAAATTATTAATTGGAGTCATATTTTCGTTAATTATTCTCAATTCGGCTCTAAGTCTATTTCATTTAATTCCGACCTCATTTGATACCTTAAAATTTGCATTATGGATTATTGGATATTCTGCAATGGTTTCCCCTAATCTTGCGTATATCTTCAGCGAAGAAGTGGGTAAGGATTCGATAGCATAACTATCTTTGGGGGATGGATTTCAACCCCGTTATTCTTTCCATTCCCCTATTCTTCCTTCTAATTGGTGCAGAATTAATTTATGAGATGATTTCAAAAGTGAAATTGTATCGTACCAATGATGCTATTTCCAACATCAGCTGTGGTATCACTTCTCAAATTACTGGAGCTCTATGGGGCGTGATTTCAATCGGAATGTATCAATATATTTATGAGTATTGGGCCATTTCTGAAATTCCGGTGACATGGTGGAGCACTATTCTTTTATTCAT
>CAYGTD010000123.1:0-10155 GCA_964352725.1 uncultured Roseivirgaceae bacterium | reverse complement strand
AGACATAGAATGCCACTTCATGTCCAGTAAGCCAAAGCTAATTTGTCTTACTGTTGCATATGCTTCATGGTACGTTGCTGATTTTCGTATTTTATTAATGATGTCTGATGGTATTTGCTCACCCGTTTCGTGATGCTTAGCAAACAAATCAAGACATTCCTTTTCGTAACACCAATTCTCTAGAATCTGAGATGGTAGTTCTACAAAATCCCAATATACACTTGTACCAGATAAGCTTTGGTAAGTTGTATCAGCAAGCATACCGTGCAACGCATGACCAAACTCATGAAACAACGTTTGAACCTCATTGAAAGTAAGTAACGATGGGCTATTTTCTGAGGACGGTGTGAAATTACAAACTATACTTACTTGAGGGATTACTCGTTTTCCATTCACTTTCTTTTGCCCTCTAAAAGAGGTCATCCAAGCTCCACCTCTTTTTCCTTCTCTGGGGAAGAAATCGGTGAGAAAAACAGAAGTAACCTCTCCTTTTTCATTCAACACCTCATAAGCTTGCACGTCTTCATGATAAATAGGTAAATCGCTGTTCTTTCTAAAACTAATTCCAAACAATTTTTCAGCTGTCTGGAAAACGCCTTCGATGACATTTTCAAGTTTGAAATAAGGTTTTACAATTTCATCATCTAACTGATATCTTTCTTTTCTTAACTTCTCAGAGTAGTATGACCAATCCCATCTCTGTAGTTCATGATCTGCTCCTCTTGACTTCATAAAAGTCTTAATTTCTTCGACTTCTTCTTTGGCCTTAGGTAAGCTTTTCTCAAGCAAGTCATTTAAAAAATCCTGAACTGCTTCTGGCTTTTCAGCCATTCGCTCCTCTAAGATGTAATGAGCAAAAGTTGGATAACCTAATAAATCAGCCATCTCTGCTTTCAATTGGATGATTTTTAGAATTAACTCCTGATTATCATTATCATCTCCTTTTATGCATTTGTTCATAAAGGCATGATACATCTGCTCACGTAAAGCTCTATTATCAGCATGCTCCATAAATGGAATGTAGCAGGAGCTTGAAGTGTGAATATCCATTTTTTGACCATCCCTTTTTGTGCAGCAGCAAGCTCTGCTCTATTCTTCACATCAGATGGAAGTCCTTCTAAGTCAGATTCATCTTCTATTACCAATTCATAAGCATTGGTCTCAGCCAACACATTCTCGCCGTATTTGAGTGAAAGTTGAGAAAGCTCTATGCTAATTTCTCTGAATCGATCCTTTTTCGAACCTTCTAGCTCTACACCTCTACGTACAAAATCCAGATATGTATTTCTTAATAGTTTTTGTTGCTCAACTGTTAAATCCAACTTTTCACGATGATTGTAAACAGCTTTCACCTTGGCAAACAAATCTGGATTTTGTTTGACTTCACTACTAAAAGAAGACAACTTTGGGGAAAGTTCTTGCGTGATTTTCTGAATTTCATCGTTCGTTTCCGCTGAATTTAAATTGAATAAGATGGTCGTATTTCTTTGCAATCGTTCTCCAGCCATCTCCATTGCCTCTATTACATTGCTAAAGCTGGGTTCTTCTTCATTACTAATGATCACATCCATTTCGTGCCTTGCTTCGTCCAATGCTTTTTCAATGGCATCTGTATAATGTTCCTCTTTGATTTCAGCAAAGGGAGGCATTTCGTAAGGTGTATTGAATGGAGAAAGAAGTGGATTAGACATATTTGAATTTTTCAATTTAGCAGCAAAGGTAATGGCTCAGTAAGTTTACTTTTGTGCCAAATTAGAAATTGTATGCGATCCTTATTTATAATTTTATCACTTCTTTTAGTTGTCAAATCTAATGCCCAGCCATTTAAAGACCTTTCGAATCCGCAGAGTGCTGTAAAGACCTTTTTAAGCAACCTGCAAGAAGAAAATTATAATGATTCGTTGGCTGCTCTTCCTTTTTTAAATGGAGCAAGAGACTTGAATGACTCCAAGTCAATAGCTGTGAAATTTAAAAGAGTATTGGATGGAAAAGGGATCTTTATATACCTTGATGAAATTCCTAAAGGGAGCAATTACTACGATTCAGCAAGTAAAAAAAATAAGTATGTATTACTAGATGATTATCCCAAGATTTTCCTCTTAAAGGCAGAAAATAGCAATTGGTATTTTTCTGACTCAAGCATCGATGAGATTAACGAGCTATATAAAAGTACCTTCCGATTTGGAACTGGCCAGTTACTTAATTTACTACCCAAACTTGGTACTAGGAAAATATTAGGATTGCACTCCTATCAATACATTGCTATCTTCCTACTTGCTCTAATTAGTACGCTGATATATAAGCTATTTGCATTCTTTACTGAGCGCGTTCTAAGTAACTTAATGAGACGTACAGGATATGATGGACAAACTTCAGAAAAATACCTCTGGATGCTTGCAAGGCCTACAAGTGTCTTTATTATTGTGCTGCTACTGCTGTTGTTTACGCCTGCTCTCCAACTCCCTGCCAGTTACTCCAAATATGTAAATCTTTTGCTAAGGTTAATGATTCCTTTATTCGGAACCATCATCATGTATCGCTTAGTAAATATTGCTTCTGTCTTTTTGACAAAAATGGCTAGTAAAACGGAAAGCACTTTGGATGATCAGCTTGTTCCTCTTCTGCGAAAGACCTTAAGAACATTCGTCGTGATTATTGGTACACTTTTTATTCTCGATAATTTAGATGTTCCTATTCTTCCTCTTCTAACGGGACTTTCCATTGGCGGTCTGGCGTTTGCGCTAGCTGCTCAGGATACAATTAAAAACTTTTTTGGCTCTGTTATGATCTTTGTTGATAAGCCTTTCGGAGTGGGTGATTGGATCACTAGTAACGATGTAGATGGTACGGTAGAAGAAGTTGGTTTTAGATCTTCCAGAATACGGACTTTTAGAAATTCATTAATATCGATCCCTAATGGAAAATTAGCAGACAATACGATTGACAATCATGGACTAAGACTCTATCGAAGATTCTTCACTCAGATAGCAGTGACTTATGATACCCCTCCCGCAATGATTGATGTATTTGTAAAAGGATTGAGGAAAATTGTCAACGATCACCCCAAAACAGTAAAAGATAATTACCATATCTACTTCAATGAAATGGGTTCTTCATCATTGAACATTATGTTCTACATCTTTTTCAATGTCCCTACTTGGGGAGAAGAACTGGCATGTAAGCACGAAGTACTTATGAGCATTGTGAAATTGGCAAAAGAACTGGGGATCAATTTCGCTTTCCCAACTCAAACTTTGCATATAGAAAATCTTCCTGGTCAAGAATCTCTTTCTCCCACCTATATTTCAGGACAAGAAGCAGAGATGAAATTGCAAGGATATTTTGGAGAAAAATGAACAATAAAAAAGTCCATGCTTCTAAGCATGGACTTTCTTCAATCGACATTAAATATTATTTATTCAGTATCATTTTCAGACTCTTCATCAGATTTCATTCCAGCATAAATAGCATCGTATCTACTTTTCATATCTGCGTCTGATTTTAAACTCTTTCTCAGTTTATTATAGAGGCCAGCTCCAATATCTTCTTTAATTTTTCCTACATAAACATCTTTAAAAGAAGTTGTCATCGAATCATACTTTGATTGAATTGTTTCAAAAGCTACAACTTCATCTGTTGATACTCCCAAAATTGCTATTTTAACAGAATCACCTTTCGTATTCTTAATATCTAAGAATACTTGTGCTGACAATACTTCATTATTGTTGATCCAATCATTATATGTCTCAGTCATAATAGCCTTCTCTGCCTCGGCCCATACCATTACCGTTGCATAAGTTGATAGCTCCTCATCCGTGTATTCATCCTGTGCTTTTACAGCTAAAATAGAGAATAGAAATAGTGCAATTAGAGAAAGTTTTTTCATATCGAAAACATCATTTTTAATTAAGAAAGCGGCAATAATAAGAAAGTACAGATGGAAAGTCAATTCTTGAAGCGGTTAAAAATCTATTTTTGATGAATGGCTATATGTAGAGCATTGTTAAGAAAATATTTTCAAAATCCAATACATCTATTTCTTCACTCCCCCATATTTCAATTGAAAATACCAACAGCTTCAAGGTAAGTTTGAGCTCAAGAGGTACGAAGATAAAGATGTGGCCAAGTGACTAGTTAGAATTTGAGATTTATTCCAAGAAAAACAGTGATAAGAGACTTCTGATTTCTATAAAAGGGTATGAAGTTGATCTGGAATTAGATTGATGATTTAAGGACGTATTATTCTAAACGTTTATAATTGAAAGTATTTAGCTCAGAAAAATAAATCCTATTTTGATGAAACTATCAACAGAGATGTAACAATTCTTCCGTTTTTTTAAGCAGTTCTCTACGATTAGAAAATTGCATTCTTTATTTTGATAACTTTATCAAAGAAAATACTATTCCAAAGAAACTAACTCAATTTCGAAAATAAGATTTGTATTTGGTGGAATAGAGCCTGCTCCGCTAGTTCCGTAACAATATTTTGATGGTGCGTAGATTACAATTTTACCTCCAACTTTCATTGTTGGAATCATTATTTTCCATGCTTCTATAAGACTTCCCAAAGGAAAGACAATTCCTTCTGTATTTTGGTCAAAAACATTTCCATTGAAAAAAGTGCCTTTATATTTGACTTGAATTTCATCATTAACCGTAGGACTAGCTCCAAGCCCTACAGATTCCACACTATATCTAATGCCAGACTCGTGAGTAAATGTTGAGACATCATTCCTCTCCATATAATTTTCAATTAGCAATGTATCAACCGCAAATTGCTCTTCTGCATTATCAATAATTGAAATTAATTCAATTTCAAAGATGATAATACTATTCGCAGGAAGCACCTCTGAAGACTGAGTTCCAAAACAATAGAATGATGGTGCATAAATAGTCATCTTACCACCTTCCCTCATTTCAGGAATCATGAACTTTAATGCTTCAAGGAGCGAACTTATTATTAAAACTTCACCATCTATACTTTCATAAAAAGTGGTGCCATTTAATAAGCGACTACTAATTTTTGCATATACGGTACTATTTAGTTCAGGAGTTGACCCTGTACCAATAACCCCATTAACGAATCTAATTCCAGAAAAATGTTCATCAGCATCAATTTCATTTTCGCTCAAATACGAATCAATTATCTTCTCATCAATTGCGAGTTGTTCATCAGCAGAAATATCATCATCTTTTGAGCAAGAAATGAAGAATGGAATTATCAAAATAAGTATTAGTTTTTTCATATTATTTTTATAACAACTTAACTAAACAAAGCCCCTGCTATCGTGGCTGTCATCATCGTAGCTAATGTAGCCGCTACCAAAGCTCTAAATCCTAATTTGGAAAGGTCAGCTTGGCGATTAGGCGCCATTCCTCCAATTCCACCTATCTGTATAGCTACAGAACTGAAATTAGCAAAACCACATAAAGCATAGGTGGAAATGATAATTGATTTTTGTGATAGCAAACCAGCCGTTTTCATCTCTGCTAAACTGAGGTAAGCCACGAATTCATTAATGACCGTTTTCTGTCCAAGTAAACTCCCAACTTTAATAGTTTCCGACCACTCAACGCCCATGATGAAGGCGAAAACTCGAAAAATTTGTCCTAGAATATACTGTAAAGAGAATCCATCAAAAGCACCTTCAGTTGTTCTTATAACAAATTCATTTAATCCAAACAACTCACCAATACCATCAACTAAAATCCAATTAAGCGAAAATATTATGGCTATAAATGCAAGTAGCATACCTGCTATGTTAATAGCAAGTTTCACTCCATCGGATGCTCCAGTCGCAAGAGCATCGACCAAATTAACACCGATAGTTTCTTTATTTACGCTAAGACTTGAGTCAATTCTCTCTGGCTCCATTTCTGGCAAAAAGATTTTAGACATGACTATTGCAGCGGGTGCATTCATAATAGAAGCACTAAGGAGATAAGTTGCAAATAGTTGTTGTTGTTCTGGATCGCCACCACCAAGGAATGAAACATAAGCTCCTAATACACTTCCAGCAATAGTAGCCATTCCACCCGTCATTAAGCAATTCAATTCAGAATTGGTCATTTTACTTATAAATGGCCGTACTAATAAAGGAGCCTCGGTTTGTCCGAGAAAGATATTACCAGCAGCGGATAAACTTTCTGCTCCGGACAATTTCATCGTTTTAGCCATAATCCAAGCAAAACCATAAACTAGTTTTTGAAGAATGCCTAAATAGTAAAGTCCTGCTGTAACTGCAGAAAAAAAGATGACAGTTGGTAAAGCTTGAAATACAAATAAGAAACCAAGACTATGCTTAGTTCCTGGCACAGCTTCGCTATTCTTTGCTAAATCGCCGTAAAGGAATTCTGCCCCCCTTAATCCAAAATTCAGAAATTTAACGAAACCAGAACTCGCCCATGAGAAGAGTTGATTGACAAAATCAACATTGGCGATAAGCAATCCGATGACAACTTGAATTAAAACACCAATTCCAACTATTCTGAAGTCAACACTTTTTCTATTTCCTGAGAATATCCATGCAATGGAAATTAAACCTACTAACCCAATCAGTCCTCTCAGGTAATCCATTATTATTTAATTGCGCTTATTGAGCATGTCCCGGATTCGGGCAGCTTTTTCGTAATCTTCCTTTTCGAGTGCTTCATTCAGAAGCTTTTCAAGATCCGCCAATGATAAGTCTTCTAAGCGTGTTTTTTCAGGCTTAGCTACCTCCACATGCTCTATATCGTCTTCAAATTCATCTGTTAACACGATACCTGCTTCGGTTAAGATGGTTTCATTGGTATAGAAATCTACGCCAAATCTTAATCCTATAGCAATAGCATCTGATGGACGAGAATCTATTTCAAAGATATTCCCATCGTTTTCACAAATGATTTTAGCAAAGAAAACTCCCTCTTTAAGGTTAGAAATATAAACTTCCTTAACGTTGATATTAAAGTTGATGGAGAAGGCTTTGAAAAGATCATGTGTCATTGGTCTATTAGGAACGATTTTTTCAATCTCAATAGCAATTGCCTGAGCTTCAAACATCCCAATAATAATGGGTAGTCTGCGATTACCTTCTACTTCACCCAAGACCAATGCAAATGATCCAGATTGGGACTGACTTGACGACAGTCCCAGAATTTCCAATTTAATTTTATCAGAGGCCATTAACCCTGTGCCTTCTTTATCGCTTCAGTCAATTTAGGAATTACATCAAACGCATCCCCAACTACACCGTAATCTGCAGCTTTAAAGAAAGGAGCTTCTGCATCCTTATTAACAACTAAAATGTATTTAGAAGAGTTGACCCCAGCTAAATGCTGAATAGCTCCTGAAATACCAACAGCAATGTAAAGTGATGGACTCACTTTAATGCCCGTTTGACCAACGTGCTCATGATGAGGTCTCCAATCCATATCAGAGACTGGCTTACTACATCCTGTAGCAGCTCCTAGTGTCTTAGCTAATTCCTCAATCATTCCCCAGTTCTCTGGTCCTTTCAATCCTCTACCCCCTGACACCACTAGATCAGCTTCAGGTAAAAGAATATCACCTTCAGCTTTCTCCGTTTTAATTGTTTTAACAACAAAATCAGCATCATTTGAAGTAGGTGCAAAAGAAACTACTTCAGGACTTCCTCCATCTTCTTTGACAGCTATTGCATTTTTCTTGATCGAGATGATTTTCTTATCTCCTTCCAATAATGTGTTAGCAAATGCTTTACCTGTATAGATACTTTTCTTAACAGAATATCCTCCAGTTGTAGCTGGAAGATCAGTCACATTGGCTGCCAACGCTGCATCTATTTTGATAGATACTCTTGCTGAAACTGGATCACTCAATGAGCTTTTGGCTACTACCAAAAGGTCTAAGCCTTCTTGATTCATTGCCTCTGCGATTGCAGAAGCATAAGCCATGATATTTGGTGTGGAATATTTATCGTCTTGTACATGAAGGACCTTATTGGCTCCTGCCTTGCCGATAACATCCATATCAGATACGTTACCGAAAACAATAGCAGTCACTTCACCAGCTGCTGCTTGCGCATAGCTTACAGCTTCTAATGATGATTTTTTTACGTTTCCTTCGTCGGTTTCTACAAATGCTAATGCTGCCATCTTATATTACTTTCGCTTCGTTTTTTAATAAATTCACTAATTCATCCATGTTTTCAGGATCGATCAATTTGACACCTGCTTTTGCTGGTGGCAACTCAAAGGCACTCACCTTTGTTTTCGGAGCATCACCGGTAGGCTCTTTTACTTCCAAAGGCTTAGTTCTTGCCCCCATTATGCCTCTCATATTAGGAATTTTCCATTCCGCAATAGGCTCTTGACATCCAGCCACAAATGGTAATGGCAGTTCCATGTATTCTTTTCCTCCTTCGATCTCTCTTGTGATCTTAGCAGTTGTCCCATCAACATCCAATGTCATTACAGGAGACACTGAAGGCATTCCAAGCAATTCTCCAACCATACTATGAACTTGACCTCCGTTGAAATCAATCGACTCTCGACCCATCAGAATTAAGTCATAACCACCATCTTTGGCAGCAGCAGCAATTTGCTTAGCTACGAAAAGAGCATCTTCAGGGAATGCATTGACACGAATAGCATCATCAGCTCCAATGGCTAATGCCTTTCTAATGGTAGGCTCTGCTTCTGCTTCTCCTACATTCAATACTGTAATTGAACCTCCAGACTGTTCTTTCAATTCGACAGCTCTAGCAAGAGCATAATCATCATAAGGTCCAATTATAAATTGAACACCGTTCTTATCAAATTTGGTATTTCCATCAGTGAACGCAATACGAGAAGTTGTATCCGGTACGTGCGTTATACAAACTAATATTTTCATTTATATAAAGTATGTTTTTAAAAAGAAACAAGTTCAAACCGAAACGGTTCAAAGCATCTTGAATTTGGAACCACGAAGTTAGCAATAATGCGCAATTTGGGAAACCGTCAAAGGTTATTCTCTGCATAAAATATCCTTTTAATAACAATATTCTCAAATCATGAAAATGGATTTCTAAAAAACATCCATATTCAACTAAAAACAACGATTAATTTATTTGGTTTTATTCATAAGATAAAGTGAACGTTCAGCAACTGAATATTGATGCTTCCGTGCATTTACAGCCCATCATTTTTGGAATGTATTACCGAGGACTTCCATTCGTTTATCATTTCAAACCACCGTTTAGTCATTCCTGATATCGTTTGCTTGATTGCTGTATGCGGTTAAACAATTTTTTGATTCGATTGCATGAATATTACGGAGGTTTTAGCGAATTTTTAATGCAAAGAAAGAATTTAGGTAATGCAAGTCTTCATTACTCAATGCAGTTTGTAGAAAGCACACAAGCGCATACCTGATACAGTTATTAAGTTCTTAAATTCTCACACCGAGTACCAATTCCAAGGCATGATTTTTAATATTGCTCAAATTACTATTAGCATTTGCAATGTTCACCAAACCCCAAGTTGATTTGAAGTCTATAAAAACATAGTTAGTTGGATGAAAAGATGTTCCGATTATAAATCCTGCGTCCTTACCTTCAAAAAAAGATTGTACATCTAAATCCTCAATTATTATTTTTGATGATCTGCTAGGGCTTGTAAAGTTTTGGTTAATGTTTGAAGTTGCTGTCAAAAGTAATGATCCATAAAAACCACCGGAAAAAGCTACTTTTTTATTCGTTAGATATTTTTTTAATGTAATAGGTAACGTGAGGTATGAAAGTGTTGTATTATCGTCGTAAGTCGCAAAATCACTTCCATCTGTAAATTCCCCTTTGAAATTTTGTCCCTTATGTTGGTATTGAATACCAAATTCAAGTACACTTGATTCATTAATTACCGATTCTATACCAAATCCGATGTTTAGTCCCGCTCTATATTTTGATAGTTCTCAATCAGGGTCTCCGTTAAGATTGGCAATTGAGGTTCCAATTTTAATACTAAAATCATATCCTTGTGAGAAACTTGTTAATGAGACTAGCGATAAGAAAAGGAGAACAGGAATGGTTTTTATCATCTTCATTGTTCATTTTTGAACTTCACATCGCGCATAAGCGTGATAACTATCTTTCAAATATACCTCATTGGCTTAAAAGAGTAATGAAGGAGGTTTACTACCTATAATGTCCATCAATC
>CAYGTD010000122.1:0-10226 GCA_964352725.1 uncultured Roseivirgaceae bacterium | reverse complement strand
ATTGATGATCTTTCAGTAACTGCTGGAGGCGGTGGTGGAGGAACTACTACGGTTTCCTTAACATTGACTTTCGATAACTACCCTGAGGAAACGAGCTGGCAAATACTGGATGGAAGCACTATTATCGCTTCTGGCGGCACATATGCTTCACAGGCTGACGGTTCTACTTTAGTTGTAGACGTGCCACTGGGTTCAGGTTGTTATGACTTTGTAATTAGTGATGTTTATGGAGATGGCATTTGTTGCTCATATGGCAATGGTTCGTACAGCTTAGTAGATGGAAGCACTACATTGGCTTCTGGTGGAGCTTTTGGAGCAAGTGAATCAACCGCGTTCTGCGTAGGTGGAGCTACAAGTTCAGTTGGTTACTCTATCACATCTATGATAGGAGAGCCTACTAGAGTAGAAATGTATCCTAACCCAGCTGTTAGAACACTTAACCTTACTTCAACAAGAAATGAGTCAACTTTCACAATTACAAACATGATGGGACAAATTGTTTCTTCTGGTGATGTAGTAAACGGGAAAGTAGATGTAAGCCAAATTTCTTCAGGTATGTATATGATTCATCTGCTTGATAAAGGTGGTAAGTCATTACAGAAGAAGTTTGTAAAACGATAACTGTTAACCTAGCCTAATGGAAGCCCTGTTCGATTATTCGAATGGGGCTTTTTGTTTTAAACAAGTATTCTATTAGGCATACTCTTATATATGAAATGAAACCATGCGTGAAGCATGGAAATGATCATATTAGCACTGAAAATTATTTCTTTTGCTCTGAGTTTTCAGGCTGAGACTTAATATGAATATCTCTTTGAGGGAATGGAATTTCAATTCCTTTTTCTTTGAATTTTGCAAAGATTTCAAAATAGAGTTCTGTCTTTAATCTTCTTGGTTTATCGGTATGTGTAGCTGTCCATATCGCTAGATCAAAATTAAGAGAGCTATCTCCAAATTCTTCAAAAAAGACATGTGGTTCAGGTACTTTTAAAACATGTTTGTTTTCGTCAGCTACCAATAGAAGAATTTTCCGAACCTCCTCTGGGTCTTCATTGTAGCTTACTCCCACTGGAATATTAAAGCGAATATTGCGGTCATTATGACTCCAGTTGATGACTCGTGAGGATATAAACTCAGAGTTGGGTACAATCACTGAGATATTATCATTTGTCAGCACAGTAGTTGCTCTCACAGAAATATTGATCACATCTCCTTGAATATCTCCTACGTCTATTCGGTCTCCTACTTTGATAGGTTTCTCAAACAGTATGATGATTCCTGAAATGAAATTGTCAGTAATATTTTGAAGTCCAAAACCAATTCCAACTCCTAATGCACCAGCCAATAGGCTCAAGGAACTCATGTCTATACCAGCAGTCTGAACAATGAAAATAGCCCCAATAAAGACAAATATGAAACGGGCAATCATGCCGATAGAGCTTCTTGCTCCTCGCTCAAAGTTCGCTTTTACAAGTACTTTATCTACCAAGAAATTTTTGAATCTCTTAGATAAATAGGAGAGTAAAACAAAAGCAAAAATGAAGTAAAGGATATTCCCTAAACTGATTTCACTTTTACCTAGCTTGAATAGCGTAGTGGTAAATAATTCACCAACACTCGTTAGGAATTCAACTACACTTTGCCATACTTCTTTGAAGGAATCCATAAAATGCTGTTATCAGATCATAAAGTAACTAATTATGAATTGATAAATCCTATGGATTGCTAAACTCTTTTATTATTCGTCTTTCAATGCATTAGAAGGATTAGCTATAGCTGCTTTGTAAGATTTCAAACTCACAACAATCCATGTCAGAATTAAAATGATAACTATTGGAGCCACCAACAGATACCAAGAAAGATCAATGCGGTAACTATACCCCTGAAGCCATTCATTGAGCCAGTAAAAAGCAGAACCTATCCCAACAACCCCACCAATCCCCACCAGCAAGGTAAACTCTCGGATCATCATTCTCAGTAGAGAAGAGACAGTAGCACCCATCACTTTCCTAACAGCTATTTCTTTGA
Organism: uncultured Roseivirgaceae bacterium; assembly: GCA_964352725.1. GTDB lineage: Bacteria > Bacteroidota > Bacteroidia > Cytophagales > Cyclobacteriaceae > Ekhidna. Next base: position 8,198 of record CAYGTD010000122.1, on the reverse strand, counting down.
ATCTTCTTTGAAGAATGAATGTAGTTAAAGAGAAGAGTCCAAGGAATGCAATGAAAATAGCTAGAACAGAAAATGTTGTAAAAATCTTTCCAAATCTCCTCTCTCCGTCATACAGTTTATTGAATTCGTCATCTAAGAAGCGAGAGTCAAAAGGGTAATCTGTTACAAAATTGTCCCAAGTGTCCTCGACTTCTTCCAACATCCCTTTGATGTCATCACCTTCATACTTTACCATTATATTCTGCTGATGCCACATTCCAATATCCCAGACATCTGCTCCATATCGTAGTATCATAGGATTGATACCATCTTTGAGAGATCGATAATTGAAGTCCTTGAATACACCAACAACTTCAAACACCTGTGGCTCACGTTTTAATTTTTTTCCTAAAGCATCTTCCCAACCTAATTCTTTTACCAACGATTCATTAATGATAACCTTCGAAGTATCAGATAGTGTGTTTGGTTTGAAAAATCTTCCTTCTATTAACTTAATGTCCAGCACTTTCTCAAAACCGGGTTCTACAAAGAAATTGTCAGGGTCTATACTAATGTTTGACTCTGAGGTATATCCATAATTTGGGTACCCCATAAAAGGAACATTACTTGCTTTTACAACCTCTGTTATATGCCTTGAAGCCAATAGCTGTCTTTTAAATGCTTCGTATTTCTTGTCCAATTCCATCCCATTTCTTATGATGAGTGTTCGGTCAATGTCAATCCCTATATCTCTTGTTTTTAAATAGTTTACTTGTAAGTAAATCACCAGTGTAGCAGCGATTAGAAATATAGATGTAGCAAATTGAAAAGAGACTAGTCCATTTCTGAAATGCGATTTTCCTTTAACTTTAATGCCTCCTTTAAGGGCTTCTATAGGATTGAATCTTGAAATGATAAATGCAGGATAAGCACCAGCCACAACCCCTACTAATATTAACAGGCCTATAGAAATTAAGATATTATTTGTAGTGACTAAGTCAGCTGTTATAAAATCTCTAAGAGTAATGGAATTGAACAAGTCAAGAGATATGGAGGCCAGTCCGAAAGCAATCAATATAGCAAAAAAGGTAATTAAAAGCGATTCTGTTAAGAACTGTACGACTACATTATTTCTTGTTGATCCTAACGTTTTTCGTATGCCTACTTCTTTAGATCGAAGGGTAGATCGTGCAGTAGACATATTTATGTAGTTGATGCAAGCTATAATTAGGATGAAAAGTGAAATAAAGAAGAATATCTTTATGTTGTCTCTGCTCCCAGGGTTGCCGCTGCTTAAATGCGGTTTGTCTAAGTGAATACTTGCAAGGGGGTGAGGAACATACGCATGTACTTGATCGGGATACTCTTGCTTAAATAGATCAAAGGAATCATGTCCTGTATATTCAATGATTTCTGGCCCGGCATATTTTGTATAAAGTTTCTCAAGCTCTATTTCAGCGTCAATTATAGAAACATTTTTACCAAGTTTCGTATAGGTTTGGCCGTCACCGCCAGTCCAATAATAGCGATTATTTAAGTCCAAGTGGTCAGCAACAATATACTTGAATGGAAAATGAGTATTCCGTGGCGTATTTTCAATTATTCCTGCTACTGTGTAATCTTCTCCATCAATTTCAAGGATTTTTGACATAGCAGATTCATTTGGAAAGTATTTTGAAGCTATTTCCTTTGTCAGAACTACATTGTTAGGCTTATTAAGAGCTGTTTTAATATCACCAGATATGAAAGGAATCTCGAAAACCTTAAAGAAATATTGATCGGCCCAAATTCCACCATCTTGTCTTATAGCTTCTCCATTTACTTTAAAAAGTGCTTCACCAACTCCAGAAGTTTTGGTAGCGGCCTCAAATTGAGGAATTTCTTCTCTTATAGTATGAGCTAAGAGTGGTGGTGTCCATTTTCCTCTTTCTCTCTTGGTTACTTTATAAAGCTGTTCTCCATTCTTATGAAAGTCATCATAGCTGCTTTCATGAATAATGTAAACTGATATAAGCATTGCAGACGCAAGGGCTACAGCTAGTCCTGAAATATTTATTATCGTATAAGATTTTTGTCTGATCAAAGCTCTCAACGCTATTTTTAAGTAGTTTTTAACCATTGCAAGAGATGTTAATTGTTCGTAATCGTCTATTCCTTTTAAATACCGCAATCTGAAAAATCGAATGGCATTCCATACGAATTTCATTCTCGCTTTTAGAAGAGAACTTTCTCTATCAAAAAGCTCAAAAAGATCTCCTTCAATTTGCTCTAGGTATCTATCCTTGAGGAAAAATCGAAGAATCCTAAGTATCCATTTGGGTGGATTTTTTTCTTTCATTGAAAACCTAAAACAGTTTTTGGGATTTTGTTAAACAATTGATTGCGTGTTTCATGCACATATGCAATTGCTTTTGATCCTTCGGCAGTCACTTGAAATATTCGCTTGCGCCTGCCACCCCGTTCAGCGCTGGCACCACCCATTTCTGAGGAAACAAAGCCTTTTTTCTCTAAGCGGTCTAAAACGGTATGTACAGCGCTGATATTTACTTTTCTATTGATTTGGTCTGCGATTTCGTCCATCACTTTCACACCATAGGCGTCTTTCTGTAGGATAGCAACCATCATTAGAACAAGCTCTTCCAGCTCTCCCAATTGATAAGATTCGGTTTTCATATGTTAAAATAATAAGCAATAAGAGTCATGTACTCTTATTTCATTCATGAATGTAAATGATATACGAAGGTAGTTATAAAAGGTTTCTTTTATAATTGTAGATGTAATAAAAATTACTCGAAGATGCCAAAAACGGTAGAGCCACTTCCCGTCATAGCAGCGTACAAAGCTCCTTGATCGTACATTTTGTTCTTAGTAGCTAATATCTCTGGATGATTTGGAATGACGGAGTTTTCAAAGTCGTTGATTAATAGATCTCTCCAATCGGTTATAGGAGTTGATAGAATTTCTAGGATGCTTTTTTCTGGTATTTTGGGCTCTACACCTGCGTAGGCTTCTTTGGTTGAAATATGAATACCAGGATTATCTATTTCTATTCGATAATTGGATAAATCCAATATGTAGGGTTCTAATATTTCTCCTCTTCCTTTGGCAATTACGGAGGTGTTTTTAATGAAAAAAGGACAGTCGCTTCCAAGCTCTAAGGCATATTCTTCCAGTTGATCAGTAGACAGACTAAGCTCAAAAAGATTATTTAGCATCTTTAATGTGAATGCGCCATCAGCGGACCCACCACCTAATCCGGCACCCATTGGGATTTTTTTAAGTAAATGTATTTCTACAGGAGAAACGTCAAAGTCATTTAGAATCAACTCATAGGCTTTTATGCAAAGGTTGGACTGGCTGTCTCCGGGTATTTTTAAACCATGAGTATGGAAACTGAAGCTTTTGCTTTCATTGATCTCCAAAACGTCTTTTAAATCAATAGGATAAAAGCAGCTTTCAATATTGTGAAATCCGTCCTCTCTTTTGCTCAAAATATTGAGTCCCAGATTTATTTTGGCGTTGGGAAAAGTGATCATTTTTTATGAATGTTATATTGAGTTTATTGAAGCGTCTCCTTTGATAAACTCAGGATGACACAATCACTTTTTAAGTTCTTCAATCAATTCTTGAGTAATCCCTGAACTAGAGAATCCTCCATCATGCATTAAGTTTTGCATGGTCACCATTCTGGTAAGATCAGAAAACATGGAAATACAATACTCAGCACAGCTTTCAGCATTTGCATTGCCTAGAGGAGACATCTTGTCGGCATAATCAAAAAAGACATCAAATCCGGGCACTCCTGATCCTGCTGTAGTCATGGTAGGAGATTGTGAGATGGTATTGACTCTTACTTTTTTGTCTCTTGCCATTCTATAGCCATAGCTTCTCGCGATAGATTCTAAAACGGCTTTTGCTTGAGCCATGTCGGAATAGTCAGGAAACGTTCGTTGCGCAGCAATGTAGGAGAGAGCTAGGATAGAACCCCACTCATTCATAGAGTCCAATTTCTCTGCAGTTTGCATGACTTTATGAAATGAGAGTGCTGAAACATCGATCGACTTTTGAAACCAATCGTAATTCAAATCCCCGTAATCTCTCCCTTTTCTCACATTAGGACTCATGCCAATGGAATGGAGTACGAAATCTATTTTGTCTCCAAGAATTTCAGTGGATTTAGTGAAGAGGTTTTCCAAGTCTGCGATAGATGTAGCATCAGCTGGAATGATCTCCGCATTGCATTGCTCTGCTAGCTTGCTGATCTCGCCCATTCGCATTGCAATAGGGGCGTTTGTTAGTGTGAAAATAGCCCCTTCTTCATGTGCTTTTTCTGCTACTTTCCAAGCAATAGAACTTTGATCAAGTGCTCCAAATATGATTCCTCTTTTTCCTTTTAATAGATTATAAGCCATATTTTTTTAAATTTATTGGTAGGTCTTAGCTTAGTTGTAACAGTTCCTTTGCGCTTTCCATTGCAGATGCTCCTGGGTTTTCACCTCCAATCATTTTAGCAATTTCAGTAACTCGATCTTCATTTTGTAGTAATCGAATCTTGCTCACAGATCTGTCTGAACTGTGATCTTTGTATACAAAGTAATGAGCATCTCCTCCAGCTGCGAACTGAGGTAGGTGACTAATGCTTATTACTTGATGACTCTTCGCCATCTCTTTCATCATTCCTATCATTTGAAGTGCCACTTGACCTGAAACCCCAGTATCGATTTCATCAAAAATAATAGTAGGAAGTGCTGTTTTATCGGCTATTAAGTATTTGACTGCAAAAATGAGTCTTGAAAATTCTCCTCCTGAAGCTACCTCTTTTAGTTCCTGAGGTTTAATTCCTTTATTGGCACTAAAGAACATATCTACATTATCAAGTCCATGAATAGATGGCTCAGATTTATCTACTTTTATTTCAATTGTCCCATTCTCAATTCCAATTTTATGAATAATTTTTTCAATCTCATCGGCAAAGTTGAGTGAAGAGAGTTTTCTTGATTCTGTCAGCTTATCGCCAACTTCAAACATAATACTCTCAGCATTCAAAAGTTCTTTCTTTGCTTTCACTAAATCATTATCCAGATTAGCAACAAGACTTAAACTCTCAGATAATTCATCTCTTAATTTGATCAGCTCTTCTACTGTGAGAGTGGAGTGTTTTTTCTGAAGTCTATATAGTAAATCTAGCCTTTCCTTGAGTTCTTGAATTTTCTCTGGATCATGTTCTATTTTATCCTGAACTCTTTGAACTTCATGGAATAAGTCTTGTAGTTCGATGACTGAGCTATCTAATCGCTCACTGATTTGTCCTAGCTCACTGGAAAAAGAGGATATAGAATGTAATAATTGCTTCAGTTCATTCAGCTGTCCAAGAACAGCTACTTCAGATTCATCTAAAATATGACTTGTTTGAGAAAGTTTAAGCTTTATTTCCTCAGCATTTTCAAGAATTTCAAGTTCACTTTCAAGCTCTTCTTGGTTGAGATTATCCAGCTTTGCTTCTTCTAATTCTTCTAATTGGAATTGCTTGTAATCAAAATCTTCTGCACTTTTTGCCGCTAGTTGTTCTAATCGATGGAGTTCCTTTTTTGCCTTTTGGTATATTTTAAATTGCGATTGATAAGTCGATATAAGCTCATAATGAGAAGCAAATGCATCAAGTACTTCTAATTGATATGTATTACTCCCGAGTTGGAGTGATTCGTGTTGTGAATGAACATCCATTAAATGCTCGCCTATACTTTTTAATGCTGATAGGTTTGCAGGGGTGTCATTTACAAACGCTCTAGACTTTCCATTAGGGCTAATTTCTCGTCTGATGACGCATTCATTTTCAAAATCTAAATCTTCCTTCTCGAAAACTGACTTAAGTTGATAGTTAGAAATATCAAAAACTCCTTCTACAATACATTTTTGATTTTCATCTAACAGTACTTTGGTATCTGCTCTGTTGCCCAGCAAAAGTCCAACAGCACCTAGCATTATGGACTTACCTGCACCAGTTTCGCCAGTGATGATATTCAGCTTTGAAGATGGTGACATCTCCAATTCCTGAATCAATGCATAATTTTTTATGTGAAGTGATTTGATCATTTATCTCTGCAATCGAGGACAAAGATATTGAGAGTCTACTCAATTAGCACTTTGTATTGATCAGTTCTTGCAGGATCTATATTGGTCAGTAAATTATAAGCCTGTCTTCTGATAGCTAAGCTACTATTTGCAAAAATCTGAACAATTTCATCTGCTTTTGCATCCATAAAACTTACGGTAATGATTGATCTTGGTCTTGCTCTGTTAGCTTTTTGAATTTCAGACAAAGTGGATAAAATATTCTTTTCGGCTTTTTCTCTTTCCTCCTCCAAAATATCTAATCCCTCTCTGTGATATAGATAGATGCCTTTTCTTACTGGCTCAAGCTGTGCATTTTGAATGTTTTCAATCATCCAATACCTATTTCTTACACTATTAAATTGTTGCCATCCAGGGTAATTACTTTGTTGAGCATTATTTATAATGTTGAATGCCTTTTGATAATAGGGGTCTCCACCTAGCTCAGAAAAGGAATCATAATCGTAACCAATAATAAGATAGGCATAATAAGAAAGGAGAGAGGTAATGTTGTTAATGAAAGCATTTTCATTAAACTGCAGTGGTTGAGACTGTACAAATTCGAAATCCCAATCACGATCTGCAAAGTTCAAAAGGACTGTTTCATAGCTGGTGCCATATACAGGTCGACTTGAAAGTATTTGCACTGAAGCTTTAAAAAAACCAACATTGGGCATTTCACTAATAGTGATAAGAATATTGCAATTGATGATTTCCTCTTCTTTAAATTCATCAGAAGTCCATTTCCTGTTATTTAGAAATTGTGCGAAATCAGTTTCCATTTCTTCAAAAATGGCTCTTTCAGTAGTTTCTACTTGCTGAGCATTTACAATTACCCTACAGTTAAGTTCTTGACCGAATGAGGTAAATCCGAAGAGAATAAGAATGATTGAAAAAATCCTCATGAATAATGTTCGATTACATGTGAAACGATATCTTCTGCCACTTCTTTTTTACTTTTCAACTCAAATTTTTTCTCAATATTGTTCGAGTCAAAAAAAGTTACCTTATTGGTGTCTGACTGGAAGCCAGCTCCGCTATCGTTTAATGAGTTTAAAACGATTAGGTCGAAATTCTTCTTTATGCGTTTCTCTTGTGCATTTACAATTTCATTACTAGTCTCCAAAGCAAAACCAATGTGAAATTGTGCTTTTTTTACTGACCCTAACTCTTTAGCTATGTCTGGATTTTTAACAAGGTTAAGCTGGAGATTATTCTCTTTCTTTTTGATTTTATCTTGAGCAGGATTTTCTGGCCGATAATCAGCTACCGCAGCAGAGAAAATAACAATGTCTGCATCGCTGTGAAGGGCTTGTGCTTCTTTCAGCATTTCCATTGCCGAATTGATTTTTATGATCTTAACTCCCTCTGGTAAATACGTTGAGGGTCCTGAAATCATGGTGACATCTGCGCCCGATAACTTGAAGGTTTCAGCGATTGCCTTACCCATCTTTCCAGAGGAATGATTGCCAATAAACCGAACAGGATCTATGGCTTCAAAAGTAGGACCTGAGGTTATCAAGACTTTTTTGTCCTTCAGTCGTCCAGCAAGACTAAACTTTTTTTTTATGATGTCAAGAAGTTCTTCTGGCTCAGCCATTCTTCCCTGACCTGAAAGACCGCTAGCAAGTTCTCCATCTCTAGCTTCTATTATTTCGTTTCCAAATGACTTTAGTTTCTCCAAGTTGGATTGCGTCGACGGGTGCTTGTACATATCCAAATCCATTGCTGGGGCTACTAAAACAGGACACTTTGCTGATAAATAGGTGGCTAGTAGTAGGTTATCGCAAATTCCGTTGGCCATTTTCCCTAACGTATTAGCACTAAGTGGTGCTATTATCATAAGATCTGCCCAAAGTCCTAACTCAACATGATTATTCCAATCACCTGTTTTTTTATCGAAGTATTCAGAATGAACTGGATTTTTTGAAAGTGTAGAAAGAGTAAGTGGAGTGATAAAGTCTTTAGCACTATTGGTCAAAATTACTTTAACCTGTGCGCCTTCTTTTATAAGTAAGCGCACAAAAAAAGCGGCTTTATAGGCCGCTATAGACCCACAAACCGCTAATAATATTTTTTTACCCGCCAGCATGGTGACTAAGTTATGC
>CAYGTD010000121.1:0-10276 GCA_964352725.1 uncultured Roseivirgaceae bacterium | reverse complement strand
TCATCCGGAATCACATTATTCACATTACCTCCCGCAATTTTTCCAAATGAAAGAACGGATGGTATTTTAGGGTTGGCCATTCTGCTTACTACTTGCTGTAAAGCAACTATAATCTGACTTGAAATAGCAATGGGATCTATAAAACTCTCAGGCATGGCTGCATGACCTCCTTTGCCTTTTACCGTCAGGTAAATTTCATCAGCACTCGCCATGTATTTCCCTTTCCGAAAGCCGACTTTCCCTTCAGGAATCAATGGCATTACATGTTGACCAATGATTCTATCAGGTTCAGGATTTTGCAGAATTCCTTCCTTAATCAAAATGAAAGCACCTCCCGGGGATTTCTCTTCTCCTGGCTGAAAAATAAACTTGACTGTTCCTGAAAATTCTCCTTTTAATTCATTCAATATTTTCGCAACACCAATCAAGTTAGAAGTGTGTACATCATGCCCACAAGCATGCATTACTCCATCTTTTTTTGATTTATAATCTACTTGATTGGCTTCCAAGATAGGTAAGGCATCAATGTCAGCTCTAAGAGCAATTACTTTGCCCGAACTCTTGCCTTCCAAACAGAAAGTAACACCTGTTTTAGCTATTCGCTTTACATTTTTAATGCCAAATTCAGTGAGTTTTTTTTCAATAAAATCAGCCGTATTATACTCTTCGAAAGAGAGCTCTGGATGAGCGTGTATATGATGTCTTACATCAAGTATTTCTTGATAGTATTCTTCAGATAGTGACTTTATTTTTGAAATGAGATCACTCATAGACTACTTTAAAACGTTCAGGAACTAAAAGTGCTCTTGGGAATTCCTTTTGAACTTGGGCACAGATTCGATTTGCCTCCAATCGATCAGTGAATTGACCGGCTTTTACTCTGAATGATGGTTGATGATAAGAAACTCTAGGTTTAAGCTCTGAAAAATTTTGATACATTTCATCTCGAATATTATTCGCTTCATCCCTATCATTTCCAGAATATACTTGAATCACAAATCCATCAACTAGTTTTCCTTGTCTGTTTTTTTCTAAGCTAATCTTGGAAATACTATCCAATTCATCTTTTATGTGCCCTGAGAGGGGAGCGTATGATTCAAATATTTCCTTTTTCAACGTATCAGTTTTAGGTGCACTTTCGGATATATCAGGCCTCAAAACACTCAGATCTTCCGAATAAATATTGGAAGATTGAGTTGTAGGAGCAGCTGCCTTACAGCCAATCATTATCGCAAATATGACTAATCGATAAGTACGCATTTGTTGGATTTTATATCGTCTTCTACGGTCTTATATTTTACATCTTTCTTCACTTGTCCATCTGCATATTGGACGTTTACTCGTTGATTTCTACTCGCAATTTTCTGCGTTTGTACAGGAGCTGTTTGTTGCTGAACAGGTGGCCTATTTCCTTGTTGTGTTCCTCCGCCTGAGAGGGCAGATCTACTTTCTTCCTTTTGCTCTTTATAATTTCTAACAGTTCGTTGTTTTTGTGCCGCTTGCACATCATCTGCTTGTTGCACTGGAATTTCTGCTTTCATTAAAAATGATACAGTTTCTTCATTCACCTTTCCTATAAATCGCTTAAACATTTCAAATCCTTCAAATTTGTAAATCAACAATGGATCTTTCTGTTCGTACGCAGCATTTCTAACCGATTGACGCAAATCATCCATGTCTCGAAGATGCTCTTTCCAGAGGTGATCAATGGTTGCCAATGCAATCATTTTTTCCATCTCAAGAACTACTTGGGCTCCTTCTGTTTCTATGGCTTTTTCTAAATTGACGGAAGTGCCAATCTGCTTTTTACCATCAGTAAAAGGAACGAGCACATTCTCTAATGTCGCTCCTCTTGTCAATTTCAATTGCTTTAAAATCGGAAGAGCTTTTTCAATAATGTGCAGATTCTTCTTCTTGTAATTGGCTAATGCCTCATCATACAACCTATCTGAAAGTACATTTTGATCTATTTTTTCAAACTCCTCTTGGGTAATTTGGAAATCCAATCCAAGGATTGAGATGGTATTTAATTTTAAGCTATCCAGATCAGACGTTCCTTTTGAGTTTAATGCTATATCCTCACATGTCTCAGATAGCATACTCAATAAATCTAATTCTAATCTTTCGCCATAAAGTGCATTCCTTCTTCTTTTATAAATAACCTCTCGCTGGCTATTCATAACATCATCGTACTCCAGTAGATTCTTACGAACTGCGAAGTTATTTTCCTCTACTTTCTTTTGTGCTCTCTCGATTGATTTGGTAATCATAGAATGCTGAATCACTTCGCCTTCCTGAAGACCCAACCTATCCATAATCTTAGCAACACGATCCGACATAAATAGTCGCATCAAGTTATCTTCAAGAGATACATAGAACTGGGATGATCCAGGATCCCCTTGACGACCAGAACGACCTCTTAACTGTCTATCAACTCTTCGAGATTCATGCCTTTCTGTACCAATAATAGCAAGCCCTCCCGCTGCTTTCACTTCTTCAGAAAGCTTTATATCGGTACCTCTACCTGCCATGTTGGTGGCGATGGTTACAGCTCCTGGTTTACCAGCTTCAGCAACAACATCCGCTTCCCTAGCATGCTGTTTTGCATTCAATACTTGATGACCAATATTTTTAATCTTGAGCATTCTACTTAAAAGCTCTGATATTTCCACAGAAGTTGTACCTACCAATACCGGTCTCCCAGCCTTCGTTAACTCAACTACTTCATCAGCTACTGCATTAAATTTCTCTCGTATGGTCTTGTATACCTTATCGTTATCATCATTTCTAGCGATTGGTCTATTCGTCGGAATAACTACCACGTCTAGTTCATAGATGTCCCAAAATTCGCCCGCTTCTGTCTCCGCCGTACCCGTCATACCAGATAGTTTGTGGTACATCCTGAAGTAGTTTTGAAGCGTTACCGTGGCATACGTTTGTGTGGCATCCTCCACCTTTACATTCTCTTTCGCTTCTATGGCCTGATGAAGACCATCTGAATATCTTCTGCCCTCCATCACACGACCAGTCTGCTCATCCACGATTTTCACTTTTCCATCCATTACCAGATACTCAGTATCCTTTTCATACATGCAGTATGCTTTCAGTAATTGATTTACAGAGTGGATCCGTTGACCTTTTAGGCTGTACTCACGAATGATATCCTCTTTCTCTTGTAATTTTTCTGACTCTGATTTAGAATCGTCCTTCTCCAAAGCATCAATTTCAATACCTATATCGGGAAGAATAAAGAAGCTGGGATCCTCTCCTGAACCAGTAATAAGATCAAGACCTTTATCCGTCATATCATTACTATTGATCTTCTCATCAATGGTAAAGTATAGTGGATCATCCGCCTCTGGCATCTTCTTCTGATTATCTGCCAGATAAATATTTTCTGTTTTTTGCAGCAATTGTTTCACCCCAGTTTCACTCAAGAATTTAATAAGGGGCTTATACTTCGGCAATCCTCTATAAGCTCTGAACAAAGGAAGGCCTGCTTCTGCCTCGTTACCTTCTTTCATCAATCTTTTGGCTTCATTGAGGTACTCTCCCACTAACTTTCTTTGAGCATCTACTAATCGCTGAATCCTTGGTTTTAGATCATAGAATTCATGTTCATCGCCCTTTGGAATAGGTCCAGAAATAATCAAAGGAGTTCTAGCGTCATCAATCAATACCGAATCCACCTCATCAACCATCGCATAATGATGCTTTTTTTGCACCAGTTCCTCTGGACTTCTGGACATATTGTCCCTTAGATAATCAAATCCAAATTCATTATTGGTGCCATAGGTAATATCTGCCATGTAAGCATTTCTTCTCTCTTGGGAGTTTGGCTGATGATTGTCAATACAATCAACTCTTAAGCCATGAAACTCAAAAATTGGCGCATTCCATTCTGAATCTCTTTTTGCTAAGTAATCATTTACAGTAACAATATGTACTCCTCTTTGGGCAAGTGCATTAAGATATGCTGGAAGAGTTGCTACCAAAGTTTTACCCTCACCAGTAGCCATCTCAGCAATTTTTCCTTGGTGAAGAGCAACTCCACCAATTAACTGCACATCGTAGTGGAGCATATTCCAAACCACCTCAGTGCCTGCAGCCAGCCATCTATTTTTCCAAGTAGCTGTCTCTCCATTAATTTCTACGTTTTGCTTTTTTGCAGCTATTTCTTTGTCATGCTGCGTAGCACTGACAACCAGTTTTTCGTTTTGAGAAAGTCTCCTAGATGTTTCCTTTACTACTGCAAATGCTTGAGGTAGAATATCTATCAGCACTTTTTCTAGTTCCTCATCTCGTGACTTTTCCAAGGCATCCATCTCCGAGAAAATAGCTTCTTTTTGATGAACATCAAGTGTTTTATCCTCCTCTACTTGCGCATGAAGCGTCGCAATTTGATCATCTATATTTTTTAATCGATCACTAATGATTCCTTTTAGCTCTGAGGTTTTTCCTCTTAGATCGTCATCCGTAATGTTCGATAGTTTATCGTATTCGGCATTAATCAATGCTACAAATGGGGTGAGTACTTTTAAGTCTCTCTCTGTCTTTGTACCAAATACTTTGGCAATTCCCTTCGTAATCGAGTTTAGCATAAATAGATTTTAGCTGAAGATTTGACGTCTTCAATTTTAATAATAATCTGGCCTTCAAAGCCTTAAAGTTATCAACTACAGTTGATTTTATTTAAAAATCGATGATTACAAATATCTGACAATATGATAGTTATATAAGGCATATTGCATTTAATCTTCCATGTATTTCTAAATAATAATTCCATTAGAGTGGATTAAATGGAGATATTTCCTTCAAACACTTTTTTAGCTGGTCCAGCCAACCAAATATTCGAAAATCGATCTCCCTCCTTTTCAAATGAAACGAATAAATCACCTCCCATTGTTTCAATCTTCACTGGGCTTTTTCTCCCCAATTCTCCTGCTACAATGGCAACTGCTGTTGCTCCTGTACCACAACTTAGTGTTTCATCCTCAACACCTCTCTCATAGGTTCTAATTTTGACTGCATCTTGCAAAAGCTGTGCGAAGTTGACATTCGTGCCATTTTGGCGTGAATAGGTTGCTAGATTTCTAATACTTCGTCCTTCTTCTACTACATCAACAGCGGAGGTATCATCTACAATTTTGACATAATGCGGAGAGCCAGTATTGACATACCAATCAGACTCTTCTCTTTTTAGTCGATCTACATCAAACAATTGAAAATGAATTAGTCCATCCTCTAGCTTGATCTCATGAATACCATCTGTGGTTTCGAAAGTGGCATTCGTCTCTACTATTCCCAATGAACGAGCAAATGCAAAACCACACCTCGAACCATTGCCGCAGAGGCTTTGAGATCCATCCGCATTGAAGTAGATCATTTTATAATCTAACGAAGGATGATTTTCTATGAGAATTAACCCATCAGCGCCAATTCCAAATTTTCGATTGCAGAGTAACTGGATCTGCTTAGGAGTCAGATTTAAATATTTATCCCTGTTATCAACTAAGATAAAATCGTTTCCAGTGCCTTGATACTTTGAAAATGTAAAATTCATCTGATGTAAAGGTAAGGATGTTCAGATGTGATGAAACAAAAAACCCTGACGATTAGATCAGGGTTTAAAATGTTATTATTTGGAAAGTTTTTCCCTAATTCTAGCAGATTTACCTTTTCTACCTCTTAAGTAGTAAAGCTTAGCTCTTCTTACTTTACCTCTTCTAAGCACTTCCACTTTGTCAATGTTAGGAGTAAGCATTGGGAAAATTCTTTCCACAGCTATATCTCCAGACACTTTTCTAACAGTGAATGTCTCACCATTAGTGCTTTTATTTTTAATCTGCATTACAGTGCCCTGAAATTGCTGAATACGTTCCTTGTTTCCCTCTTTGATCTTATAGTGCACATTAATTGTATCACCAGGACCAAATGCAGGGATATTAGCTCTTGCTTCAGTATATTCTTCACGTACGATATTCAATAATTCTTGGCTCATTTCTTTACTCTTAATTGGAGTGGTTTGAAAAAGGAGTGCAAATATAGAAATATTCATCTTGAAAACAATACAAGATTCATCAAATAATTCCTTGATTTAAAGCATACTTGATAAGCTCTGAACTACTATGCAAATCTAGCTTTCTGAGGATGTTTTTACGATGCGTTTTGACAGTGTGTTCCGAGATAAATAGAGTTGCTGAAATTTGAGAACTAGTCATTCCCTCAGCAAGCTTCCTTATTATTTCAATCTCTCTATCACTTATTTTATACTCTCTGTGCTTTTGATCATTATCATTGAAGTTTTGGATTTGATCAAAATATGAACTTCCAGAATGCACTCTTTTAATTGCCTCAGCGAGCTCCTTACCAGTATTGTTTTTTAATAAACAACCATCAATACCAATTTTCAAAATTTCCTCCACAAATGATTTCTGAGCGTACATGGTTAGTATAATAACCTTTATTTCTGGATAATTTTTCTTAATCTTTTTTGCGCACTGAATGCCGTCCATCTCAGGCATGTTGATATCTAGAATAACTATATCTACCGGATTGCTTTCTAGATAGGAGAGCACTTGAACTCCATTATTCACCTCGGCGACAACATGCAATTCTTCATATGCCTCTAAGATCATCTTTAGCCCTTCAATAACGATCTGATGGTCATCAGCAATTAATATATTGATATGGCTCATATCTTTGGTAATTCTATGATGAAAGTAGATCCTTTTCCAGCAATAGACTCTATACTAATCTCGCCATCCAGCCTCTCTACTCTTTTCTGAATGTTTTTTATACCCATTCCTGGATTCATGTTTTGGGGGTTAAACCCAACTCCATTGTCCTCAAAAATGATGGAAAGGTGGTTGCCAATTTGGTTGACTTCAAGATGAATCCTATTGCATTGAGCATGTTTCAGCGAGTTATTGATCAATTCTTGAATGATTCGATAGATTTCTAATCCATTTTCACTGCTAATATCTTGACTCATCTGTAGTTCCAAATCAAAGACAATATCTTTTGCTGATTCAACTGCTTCTATTAATTGCTTAATGGCAGCTTCTAATCCAAAATGGTTTAATAAACCTGAGTCTAAACTATGAGATATTTTTCTAATCTCTTCATTAGCTAGTGCCGAAGTATCGCTGATTCTATTGGCAATTTTCTTAATCTCTACTGGGTCAATCCGTGCTTGTAAAGCATCAGAAAACATATTGAGTGAAGTGAGGATACTTCCCAGGTTATCATGCAATTCAATCGCAATACGCTTCCGTTCTTTGTCCTGACCTTCTAATAAAGCGTAGGTTGCCTTAATTTCTTGTTGTTGAAGGAGATCTTGAATTTGTTTATCTGAAGCTGCTTTGATGTACTTCCTGCGTTGCGTAAAAAACCAATAGAAACCAATAGAAATAAGTACTAATGAACCGAGAACTACATAAAGGATTGCCAATTGTTGCCTATTCCGCTCTATTTCTGCTCGTTTAAGAGCATTATCACGCTCGAATTCTGCTGTTTTGAATTTTTCGGCTAACTCTAAAAGTTCACTTGAATAATCCCTATTTACATGATCACTAATCAGCGAATCATAAATTAAAAGGTGTTCTGCAGATTTTCTATACTCATTTAATTTGAGATAGGTTTTTCCTAATTCTCTATTAATTTTTGCATTTTGGAATTCCTCTTTTGTGTATCTATGCGCGATCAAAAGTTGCTCTAGTGCATCTTCAGTAAGATTTAAACTTTGATATGTCAATCCTAGATTAAAGTACTCGATTGAAATCTTGCTTGAATCATTTGACTCAAGATGAAACTGAATGATTTTCTCATATTCATCCTTAGCCAGATCAATTTTTCCTTGCAAAAAGTATAAGTAGGCTATGTTACTTCTGACAGACAAAATTTCTTTTTCTTCATCCACTTCATTGAAATACTCAATTGCTAATTGATAGTATTGCAGCGAACTATCAAACTCGTTTTCAAATAAAAAATAGTTACCCAAACTCATGGTAGATTTGGCAATTAACTTATTTTCTAAAATGTTTTTGCCGAGTTGAAAAGCTTTTCTAAAGTACTCCTGTCCTTTCTCACATCTATGCAATCGACAAAGGATATATCCAGTCTCTAGGTAAATCTCTGCTCTTACAGAATCTTCTGAATCAAGCTCATTTAAAATGAGAAGCTCATTTAAAATAATTAAAGCTGAATCAAATTGACTTTGTGCTTTATACTTTTCCAACCTCTGGTTAAGACTATCTACCTGAGAAAAAGAACTTATTGTAGTTAGCAGAAAAACAACCAAAATTCCAGCAGACTTCTTTACCAACCCAAAATATTTATCAGATTTAATTTCCACCAGGCCAATGTACAGTACCTCCCTCGTGAATAAATTTTAAATCTTTTGGATGTTTGGGATGAGTTCCAATTTCTAATTTATACCGTGATTTTTTAGGATTTCTATTAGTTACATCAACTGTGAATGTACATAGTTCATATTTAACTCCAGGCTCTGAGTTATAGGTTACATTCAATCGTTTAAGCGTTGATCCTGCATAATTATCATTTAACCAAGTATCTAAAAGCACCCCGCTTGTTGGAGTTTCGACACTGACAACATAAGATTCAAGACAATTTTTCCCCCCACAATTTATGTCCGTCGAAGGGGTGAAATAAATTTTTTCACCTTTTCCAACAAGCATCGAAAATGACATTCTCCAATTCTTTGTGCCATTGTCATCAAAATAGAACATTGTTAAGAAAGGCGTATACCTTGGTATATCATCATCATGAAGGATTTTATTAACCTTTGTAGAGTCACTAAAATCCGATTTAGCAAGAAGACCAAAGCTCAAAACAGTTAGTAATATTGACACTAATATTTTTTTCATGATTATCAGTTTTTAGGTTAGAAATGATTATTTAAAAATACAGAAATTTTAACCCAAACTATTTGAGCTATTCTTTACTGTGAAATTGATAAGTATTTATGCTGATTGAAATACCTAGTAAGAGGTATTCTTGAATTTACTCCAATAAATCCGGTCTTCGTTGCTCTGTTCGCTTCAAAGATTGTTCGTTGCGCCACTCTTCTACTTTGGCTTCATGGCCCGATGTGAGGATCTCTGGAACTTTCCATCCTTTATATTCTGCTGGGCGAGTATATACAGGTGGCGCTAATAAGTTATCTTGAAAAGAATCTGAGAGGGCAGAAGTTTCATCATTCAGCACTCCAGGAATTAATCGAACGATAGAATCCGTAAGCACCATGGCTGCTAGCTCACCGCCAGAGAGCACATAATCGCCAATACTGATCTCTCGTGTGACGAAATGATCTCGAACACGCTGGTCTACACCTTTGTAATGCCCACACAGCATGATGATATTTTCCTTCAAAGAAAGTTGGTTCGCAATGGACTGATTATGAGTTTCTCCATCTGGAGTGAGATAGATCACTTCATCGTAATCTCTTTCGGTTTTAAGCTTAGAAATGCACTTATCAATAGGTTCAATGGTGAGCACCATACCTGCACCTCCTCCAAATGCATAATCATCCACGCTCTTTTGTTTGTTCGTTGAATAGTCACGGAGATTATGAATCTGAATATCCACCAAATTCTTATCCATTGAACGCTTAACAATGCTCTGAGTGAGTGGTCCTTCAAATAGATCGGGTAAACAGGTAATGATGTCTATTCGCATTTTTCTTAACCGCAAAGGGAAGTGTTTTTAACCGCTGAAAGCACAAAGATAAGCACAGAGAAAGCAGAGGTAAATAACAAGCAGAGGAAGATATGTTTATGAACTAGGAAGAAAATGGAAATTACAGTGTCTTAGAGCTCTCTGATAGATCTCATATTCTCTGCGTTTAATCTTCAGAATCAGAATCCTCTTCTTCCAGATACAAGTCCAACAAACCCTCTGGAAGTTTCACGTTGATTTTCCTAGAATCTACATCTACTGATAGCATTATTTCATCTATCATAGGAATCAATACTTCTTTGCCAGCAGCATCTACAGAAAGAAGCTGATTGCTATTTAAGTCAATAACCTCTTTGGCTATACCAATTAGCTGATCGTCTTCTAATACTTCACAACCAGTTAGGTCGTGAAAATAGTATTTTCCTTTTGGAAGTTTGGGGAGAAAAGAAATAGGTAAATAAAGCTCTGATTTCACAAGAGCGGCAGCATCATCTAGCGAACTAATATCTTCAAACTTGACTAATGCTTTTTTCTTATTGATCTGGATGGTGTCAATAAAAAAAGGAACCAGTTTTCC
>CAYGTD010000120.1:0-10290 GCA_964352725.1 uncultured Roseivirgaceae bacterium | reverse complement strand
AGCATGAGATTGCTGCTAAAATTTTAGAGTTCAGAGAATATCAAAAACTGAAGTCCACCTACGTAGATGCACTCCCTAAATTGATCAGCCCTATAAGTAATCGCATTCACACAGATTATCGTCAAACGGTAGCCTCTACTGGCAGGTTGAGTTCTAATAATCCCAACCTTCAAAATATTCCTATTCGTACCGCAAAAGGAAGGGAAATAAGAAAAGCGTTTATTGCTAAGGACAGTGATCACATCATGATGGCGGCAGATTACTCTCAAATAGAGCTGAGGATAATGGCTGCTTTTTCCAAAGATGAAAGCATGATGCAAGCCTTCAAAGATGGAAGAGACATACATGCTACGACCGCAGCAAAAGTGTTTGGCGTAGATGTGGATAATGTGGAACCAGCTATGAGGAGAAAAGCCAAGGAGGTCAACTTTGGAATCATATACGGTATTTCTGCTTTCGGTCTTTCACAAAATCTAAATATCTCTAGAGGAGAAGCGCAAGAGATCATCGATTCCTATTTCAAGGAGTTTCCCAATGTGAAGAAGTACATGGACGATACCATAGAAAAAGCACGAAAAGACGAATATGTGGAAACCATTTTAGGCAGAAGAAGATACCTCAGAAACATCAACTCTAAGAACTTTACCATGCGTGGTTTTGATGAGAGAAATGCAGTAAATGCTCCTATTCAGGGAAGTGCAGCAGACATCATAAAGATCGCTATGATCAATATGCATAAATGGATGAAGGAAGAGAAAGTAAAATCCAAAATGATCATGCAAGTTCATGATGAATTGGTATTTGATATCTACAAACCAGAAGAGGAATTGATTCGAAATAAAGCAGAGGAATTTATGAAAAATGCTTATCCACTAGATGTTCCAATGGAAATAGGAATCGGTGTGGGAAATAATTGGCTAGAGGCACATTAAGAAAAGGAGAATCAATTCCCGCCTTTTCCTAGCTCTAATCGCCAAGCTAAGTAGTAATCAAATTGTGTAGAGTTATTTCGACTTGTATTTCCATATCCAGGAATATCATAGACTTTCAGTTCTCCTTCATTATTCACTTTTCTTAGCACTTGCCATCTCAGCGTCATGCCCATATAAAGATTGGATACCACCTTGCCTCTTAGATTAAAGGTGAGCTCAGCCCATCTAGCATTTGCATTTAGATTTTCTTGTTTTATCGTTTGCTCCTGACCAAACCCAAAGTCGCGAGTATAATTGAGTGATTCATCAAAATAAGACCTTGCATATCTCAGTCCAAGTGAGAGTACGTTTCCATTGTATTTGTCCTTCACAAAATTGTGATCAATTCCCGTTCGAAAGAAATATCCGTCATTCACGTATTGGTATTCTGTACCTCTTGTATTGGTTTCCGAACCAATATCCAGAATCAGAAAATAGCTGTGAGTTCCTAGGGCGCCTTGAAATTCAGTAGTATTTAGACCACTTGCAAAAGCATTTTGTCCAAGTCTTACCAAATTCACTCCCACTTTTAACTCATGAGGACGAAAATCGGGTTTCACTTCTAGTTCATTGGTTTTCTTATCCTGGCTAAATGCAGGAACAATAAACAAAAGGATCAATATGCTAAAAGTATATTTCAATATTAGTGGTAATGAAAATGTTAGTAATCCGGCTTACTACTACTGTGGAATCAAATGTTTGTCTCACAGTATCCAAATTAATGAACGTTAAAGAAGGCTCACAATCAGGATCAAAAATGGAAACCTCCCTATCATAACTTACTACCAGTTCGTGGCTAGAAGTGTCTGAATTGAAAAAGTATGAAATAGTACTTGATTCTGTATTAAGTGGTAGTCCTAGAACTTCGGCTTCTCTTACGATCGTAGTGTCTCCGTCTTCTATTTTGGTAACAGCGGGTAGTAAAAATTGAACGAATGGATCACTGGAAAAAACTTCAAATCCTACCTTTTTTGCCTGCTTCGTTTCTTTATCGAAAAAGCGAACGAACATAAATTCTAAATTCTGATCTGTGCCACAGTTTTCAATGTCACCGCAAGCAAATATTAGCGGCAATAACAACGATATGATAAGTCCTTTTTTCACAGGCGGGCAAATTTAATCCTTAAGGAGGAGTAACAGGTCCCATCGCTAATATTTCCATTAGCTTTGCATATGGAAATTTGATGAGCACTTTTTCCAAATAAGAACATGAAAACGAAGGGTTTAAAGAAAAATAAAGTCAACATTGTCACATTGGGTTGTTCCAAAAATTTGGTAGACTCAGAAGTGATGCTGACACAGCTAAGGGGAAACAATATTGATGCCACGCATGAATCTAAAAAGGATGATGCCAATATAGTGGTGATTAACACTTGTGGATTCATAGACAATGCGAAGCAAGAGTCGATCGATACGATCCTAAGATATGTAGATGCAAAGGAAGAGGGACTGGTAGAAAAAGTCTATGTATCTGGTTGTCTTTCTCAGCGATACAAGGACGAATTAAAGCATGAAATTCCAGACGTAGATGCATGGTTTGGAACCGGAGATTTGCCTGCTTTATTAAAAAAATTCAAAGCAGACTACAAGAAAGAACTTCTTGGAGAACGAATAATCACAACAAATAAACATTACGCATATCTGAAAATTGCTGAAGGCTGTGACCGTCCTTGTAGTTTTTGCGCTATTCCATTAATGCGTGGAAAGCATGTTTCTAAGCCAATGGAGCAAGTGGTTGCCGAAGCTCAATCCTTAGTGAGACAAGGAACTAAAGAGATTCTTTTAATCGCTCAAGATTCTACCTATTACGGGTTGGATCTTTACAAAAAGAGAAATCTAGCTGAATTGATGGATCGTCTCTCAGATGTGGAGGGGCTAGATTGGATTCGTTTGCATTATGCCTTCCCAACAGGCTTTCCTGAAGACGTGTTGGATATGATGGCCAATCGATCCAATATCTGTAATTACTTAGACATTCCTCTGCAACACTCTTCTACCAATATGCTGAAATTGATGCGAAGAGGAACTACTCGAGACAAGACGGAAGCTTTGCTTGATAGAATGCGTAGCAAAGTGCCAGATATTGCCATTAGAACCACCTTGATTGCCGGGCATCCTCAAGAAACAGAAGAAGACTTTGAAGATATGCTTGATTTTGTGGAGAAAAACAGATTTGAGCGCTTAGGTATTTTCACCTACTCGCATGAGGAAAACACCCACTCTTATAGTTTTGAAGATGATGTTCCTGAGGAAACCAAACAAGAACGAGCAAATGCCGTAATGGCATTACAGGAAGAAATTTCCCTAGACATTAATGAGCAGCGAATTGGTAAAGAATACAAAGTGTTGATCGATCGATTAGAGAGTGGAAACTTTGTAGGGAGAACGGAATATGATTCACCAGAAGTGGATAATGAAGTCATCATTCCAGCTGACAATGCTTATTTGAGAATTGGAGATTTTGCTCAGGTAAAAATTACTGACGCTACTGCATTTGATTTGTACGGTGAACCAATCCATTCTTAATCTGTTTTTTATCCGTGAGAACTGAAACCATACCTTTAGACGAGACTGACTGTTTTTCGCGGTTATTCATTGATTACATACAAGAAAAGCCAGAGTTAAAAGAATTCTATAAGGATTTTCCTTCTATTGAAAAATTTAAGAAAGTCATTGAGGGAAGAAACGTCAATGATGATCATCGAGGAATTCTATCCAATGCATTAAGCAATCAATATGAAGGTGTTGAGATTTCAAAGGCTGTTTCCAGCAATATTGAAAAGTTAAAAGATCGGAAAACCTTCACTATTACCACCGGCCATCAACTCAATATTTTCACAGGCCCACTTTACTTTATTTATAAAATTGTAACAGTAGTAAATGCATGCAAATCATTAAAGAAAGCATATCCTGAATATGAATTTGTTCCAGTATACTGGATGGCTTCTGAAGATCATGACTTTGAAGAGATAGATCATTTCCATTTTGAGAATAAAAAGTATCAATGGGAGACTAATCAGAAAGGTGCCGTTGGTCGGTTTGATCCCTCTGGATTGTTGGATATTGTGAGCCAACTTCCGAAAGGAGCAGAATTCTTCAAGGACGCTTATTCGCAAAAGACATTAGCAGGTGCTGCACGGCATTATGTCAATGCACTATTTGGAGCAGAAGGCATTGTTGTGGTAGATGCAGATGATTCTGACCTAAAAAAGATACTTACTCCAGTGATAGAGGATGATTTATTTTCTCATAGTTCAGAGAGTTTAGTCGCTAAAGATTCTGCCGACCTTGAAAAGCTAGGTTACAAAACACAAGTTCATGCTAGAGAAATCAATTTCTTTTATTTGGAAAACGATATTCGGGAGCGAATAGAGAAGGAAGGAGACAACTATAAAGTTGTAGATACTGACATTCAATTCTCTGAAAATGAGATAAAGGAACTACTTAAAAATCACCCAGAAAGATTCAGCCCCAATGTTATTCTTCGTCCGCTTTATCAAGAAATGATATTGCCTAATTTGGCATATGTTGGGGGACCATCTGAGGCGGTCTACTGGCTTCAACTTAAATCTGTATTTGAGCATTTCAATACATCTTTCCCGTTATTGATGCCTAGAAATTTTGCGTTGGTTATCAATAAAAGCACTGACGAAAAATGGAACAAGACTCATCTTTCTCAAGCGGATTTGTTTTTAAGTGTTGATAAAGCATATGCAAAGTGGGTAAAAGCGAATTCAGATAAAGAGTTAAGCTATAGCAACGAGCTCGCAGGGCTTAAAAAAACTATTGCCAGCTTAAGTGCAAAAGCAACGGAAGTAGACCCAACTTTAGTGCAGCATTTAGAAGCCTTAAATGTTATTTTTTCTAAGAAAATTGAAAAAGCAGAAAAGAAATTGTTAAGAGCAGAAAAGAGAAATCATTCAGAAAAAGAGCAACAAATCCAGTCAGTTAAGGATGCACTATTCCCCAATGGAAGTCTTCAGGAAAGAAGAGACAACTTCATGAACTTTTATTTGGATGATCATCAGTTCATTCAAAAGCTCTTGGATAATTTTGACGCATTTAACTATCAGATGTATCTTTTTTATAGATCATAATTCCATCAAAAATTTGGTATGAAAATCACCAAACCAACGCTCCTCATTGATAAACAGAGATGCTTAAATAACATTAGTAAAATGGCAGCTAAAGCTGCTTCATCCAATGTCAATTTAAGACCTCATTTTAAAACACATCATTCAGCAGAAATAGGAAAATGGTTTAGTGAATTTGGAATAAACAGCTGCACAGTAAGTTCGGTGGACATGGCTTCCTATTTTATTGATAATGGGTGGAATGATGTGACCATAGCTTTTCCATACAATTCGCTAGAGTCTTCCGAAATATCAATACTAGCATCAAAAGCGAAACTTAATATTCTTATTGAATCAGAAAAAAGTCTCCAATTAGCTAATGATTTGCTGACTCAGCAAGTAAGCTATTTTCTTAAAATAGATATAGGCACCCATCGCACAGGCATTGACCCACAAAATGAAGATTTAATTCAAAAATTGGTTAAAGACTCATCGAGAAAAGTAACCTTCAAAGGTTTTTTGGCGCACGCTGGCCACACCTATTCCTGTAAAAGTCATGATGAAATTCAAGATATTTTTGAACAATCTATATCTACACTTGTCAGCTTGAAAGAAAAGTTTGGAGGCATGATCAGTTACGGAGATACACCCTCTTGCAGTGTTATAGAAGATTTTTCTATGATAGATGAAATGCGACCGGGTAATTTTGTTTTTTATGATTGGATGCAGCATCAAATTAGCTCTTGTGAGAAGGAAGAGATTGCGGTTTGTATGGCCTTTCCAGTAGTGGCGATTCATGCTGACAGAAATGAAGTAGTAGTGTTTGGAGGAGGAGTTCATTTGTCAAAAGACATGGTCTTGGAAGATGGGGTGCCATGTTTCGGTAAGGCAGTGAAGCTTACAGATAATGGATGGGATACCGATATCATTGGATCTGTGAAAAAACTTTCTCAAGAACATGGCATCATCTCCGTTAATGATCAGCTTCTACAGCAATTAAATGTTGGAGATTTGATTGGTGTGATTCCAGTACATTCGTGTTTGGCTGCAGATTTGCAAGGTCACTATCTCTCTACATCAGGAGAGCGAATAGAAAAAATATTAAAAAGTTGAATCTGATTGTGATGAAAAAAGCGTTACTCCTAGCCGCATTTATTTGTTCTGTGTTTTTACCTCACGCTCAGGAAAGAACCACATCGGACAGCTTGGATATGATGATTGGTCAGATGATCATGATTGGTATTGGGGACTTCAATAGAGCAAACACGAAACATTCCATTTTTGATGAAATCAAGGAAGGGAAAGTGGGAGGAGTGGTAATCTATGAAAAGAATCTTTTATTTGAAAATCCCAAATCCGAGCTGGCCAAGCTTGTGACCAACCTTCAAAAAAATGCAGAAATTCCACTCTTTGTAAGCATAGATGAGGAAGGGGGGAGAGTGACTCGATTCAAAACACGTTATGGATTTCCAAAAAATGTATCTGCTCAATACCTAGGAAAGCTTGATGGAACTGATTCTACCACTTATTATGCTAATCAAACGGCTACTCTTCTCAAGAGCTTTGGAATAAATATGAATTATGCTCCTGTGGTAGATGTGAATGTCAACCCCAGCAATCCAGTTATTGGAAAACTAGAGCGTAGTTTTTCAAGAGACTACACTGAGGTTGCCAATCATGCGCTTAAAGTAATTCAGGAACATGACAGTCAAAAAGTAGTTCCTGTACTAAAACACTTTCCTGGCCATGGTAGTAGCCAGAGTGACACGCACCTAGGCATCACTGATGTAACGGATTCATGGCAAATTGAGGAGCTCTATCCATACTCATCCTTAATCGATAGTGGTGTTGTAAACGCTATTATGACCGCACATATTATCAATAGCACGCTTGACAAATCAAAGACACCAGCCACACTTTCGAAGAAAATAATTACTGGAATGTTGAGGGGTTTACTAAAATATGATGGTGTGATTATTTCAGATGATATGCAGATGGGAGCTATTGATAATGAGTATGGGTTAAATGAGGCTATTAGAATGTCCATTGATGCAGGTGTGGATATTCTCATGTTTGCCAACAATGTGAAGGACTACAACATGGTAACTGCCACTAGTGTCCACAATATCATAAAGGCGTTGATCCAGGAAGGGTCAATAACTGAAGAAAGGATCACAGAATCTTTTCAGCGGATAATGAAGCTCAAAGCTCAAACTGGCTTATTAGAATCAGATTATTACCAAGTATTGAAGAATAAGCTAGACCTCTACAAGTAAGTCTATAATTAAATTGCTGTTTTTACTATCTTCACGAATTCATGGTGCAATACAACCCGAAATCGTGGCTTTCGCTCATATTTGATGTTTATAGTAGATACGTCATTCGAGCGCTGTTTCCGTTGCTCCTTTTTGCGGCAGTCTTCACCACATTTCTATGTTTTATTTTCATTGAAGTTTTAGGAGTAGTCATTGAAGATACAAAAGCTTTTCACTCCATTTTAGGAGTTATTTTAGGTTTATTCTTAGTTCTTAGAACCAACACAGCTTACGATAGATGGTGGGAAGGAAGAAAGCTGTGGGGTCAATTAGTGAATGACACCAGACAGCTATCTATTAAGTTGAGTATTTATATCCCAGCTGAACGAAAAGATGATATTCTTTTTTTTAAAAAAATGATTCCTAATATCACTTTTGCCATGAAGGAGAACCTTCGAAGCAGCATACTTGTGGGAGAAATGGACCTCACGTTGAGTGAAAGCAGAGATCGGATTATTAATAGTAAGCACAGACCCAATATCATTAATAAACTAATGATGGAACGAGTAGTAAGTCTTTTTAAGGAGGGCGTAATCACAGGTGATCAGCTAATTATTTTGGATAAAGAATTGAAAGGATTTACGGATATAATAGGTGCTTGTGAACGTATCAAGAGTACACCTATTCCGTATTCTTATAGTATGTTCATTAAGAAATTTTTGTTCATCTACTCCATTACATTGCCCTTGGCTTTTATAGGAGAGTTTGGGTACTATTCTATTATTTTAGTCGTAATGGCATTTTACTTTCTAATGAGTGTAGAACTTATTTCAGAAGAAATAGAAGATCCTTTCGGAAAGGACATAAATGACCTTCCTTTGGACGAACTTTGTGTAAAAATCAAAAAGAATGTAATTGAAATCTTCAACAGTAATTAATTTGGCATTCATTTCATAAATCGCTTTTATTATAAAACAAACTATACACGATGAAACTTAACCAACTAAAAATTAGCTCATTTGCACTTGCATCAGCTATTTTCATTGCCTCTTGTGGAGGTGGTGGACAAGAAAAGAGTGAGGATGCTAGCTCAGAATTCGACTCAGCCAAGGAGCAAATAGCTTCTGATGTAGAAAAAGTATTGATGGATTTACCACCACCATCAGAAGTACCTTATCTCTTGATGGCGGCTGGTGCAGATTTCGATGCTTCTTTGATTAATTCAATTGATAAAGCAGAATCATATGCGACAGATGCAAACAAAGCAGCTTTGAATCTTGGAGTTTATGCAACCGATATTGGGTACCTATCTTCTTATGAAAAGTCGGAAATGGCTCTAGATTACATGGGAGAAAGTCAGAAGCTTGCCGCTCCAGTAGGAGTAGCTGACGCTATTGACTATGGAATGGTAGCTCGTTTCGAGAAAAACATGGAAAATAAAGATTCATTGACGGCTGTGATCAATGATGTAATGGCAAAAGCAAGCCAAAGATTGAGTGAACTAGATCAATTGAATAGTGGTGCTTTATTGCTTGCTGGTAGCTGGATAGAAGGTATCTATATTTCAACAAGCATTGTAAACAATTATCCTGATGATCTTCCTGAGGAGTCTAGAACATTAATCTTAGAACCTTTAGTAAAAATTGTGATTGATCAAAAGGCATCATTAGATGATTTGATGAAAGTCATGAATGATGTGCCAGGAAGTGAGGCAATTACTAATATGATTGCAGAACTTGAAAAAGTAAATGCTATTTATGAAGGCGAGTTAGCCGAAGCTTCTGCCCAAATCACAAATAACACCGGATCATTTGTACTTTTGCCAAGCACTCTTGACAACTTGAGAGCCGAAGCAACACGTATTAGAGCATCAATTATTAAGTAATAATCAAAACATTTTTAATAAAGTCGTCTTAGTTAGCTAAGACGACTTTTTTTATTTCTGTAGTATAGTCAGCTTGCTTTAACTTTAAGTTTAACTAACCCTAATCTAACCCGCCACACCAATGAGTGAAAAACTCTTAAAAGCAATCATCAAACTCCTTATCATTCTAGCAAAAGAAGAAGGTGAAGTGCATGCCAGCGAAAAAGAAAGTGTCCGTGAATTTCTATATGAAAATGTCAGTAGAGAGGATATTCAATTCTATTTAAAAATACTTGAGCAGTACATTAAAGAAGTAAGCACAGGAGATGATGATAAAAGTCAGCTAAGTGAACTGGCAGATAGTATCAACAATGAGCTAACACGTCAGCAAAAGTTGGTGATTTTGATTAGATCTATGGAGCTCATTATGGCCGATGATATGATCACCAACCGGGAGAAGGAGCTTCTTTATTTTCTTGGCGAATGTTTCAAATTCCCAGTAGAAACAATTGATGCAATTAAAGATTTCGTATCTAATAAAGATGAGGCCAAATATTCTGAAAAGTATTGCGTTATCGTCAACTCCGCAGGTTCTCTTGAGAATTCTGAAACAAGAGTGGTTCGATTAGAAGCACTTAAAGGATATATTGCGTTTTTTCGTGTACCAGATATTGATATATGTTTCTTTAAATATTCTGGAGCAGATGTTTTGGCCTTGAATGGTCTTATGGTCTCTACCGATAAGATCAAAACATTCTCGAATGGATCTTCGATCAAAGGGAAAAAAACAGAACGTCTTTATTACAGTGACATCATCACCGCTTATAGGGATGAGGTAGTAGAAACGAAAATTTCATTTGTTGCGGAAGATATTTCTTACAAATTCAAGAACGGAAAACTAGGACTTGTCAATATAAATATTGCTGAGCCGACAGGAAAACTGTTTGGCATTATGGGAGGAAGTGGTGCTGGAAAATCAACTCTTTTCAATGTATTGAATGGAACAGCGAAACCTTCTTCTGGATCGGTAAGAATCAATGGAATTGATATTTATAAATCCTCCAAAAAGGTAGAAGGGATCATTGGGTTTGTACCCCAGGATGACTTGCTCATTGAAGATCTTACGG
>CAYGTD010000119.1:0-10382 GCA_964352725.1 uncultured Roseivirgaceae bacterium | reverse complement strand
TGAAGGACACATGATCATAGCTAAAAATATCTGGCAATATCTTGAGCCGGTTTTGCTTAAGGATAATCAGTAAAAATGATTTAAAATAAGTCTCAGCAAAGATAAATCTCAGGTATTACGTTGCATAATTTATTTAGGTTCGCCGTGAAGGCAACCATCTAGGTACAATTAGCGACATGGCTTTAAATATCCAGATTATTAAAAATATTGAAATGGTCATATGAAAAAGACGATCCATGTCATTTACATCATGATCATGGTGGCCATAGTTGTCGCTGTGACAATCTATATTGGCAACAGTGGGTTTTCCTATTACAAATTACCGTTAGAGGAGCGCTATTATCATCCTGATTATGAATGGTTCAAGCCATCTGGATTATTTGGTCATGGCATTGGGATCATTGGTACTTTGATGATCATTGTGGGTGTAGTGGTATATATTTTGAGTAAAAAATATGGCTTTCTGACCAAATTGATCAGGCTGAAATATTTGCTCGAATTTCATATTTTTCTATGTACTCTCGGGCCTATTTTAGTGTTGTATCACACCACTTTCAAATTTGGAGGAATTGTATCTATCGCGTTTTGGAGCATGGTGGCTGTTGTCTTGAGTGGTGTAGTTGGTAGATTTATATATATCCGAATCCCTAGAAATATAGCGGGAAAGGATCTGAGCTTTGCAGAGATTAAGGTGATTCAAAATAACATGATTGAAGAGCTTAAATCAATGGAATTAAATAGTTCAGAGCTAGTAGAGCTGATAGAAAAATATGAACCTGCAACAGGTTCGGGTTTTTCAAAATGGAATCAAAACAAATCTTATTTGCGTCAGGTCAAAACCTTGATGCACAAACAGTCAATAGATAAATCGCAGAAACAAAAAATCCGCCAAATTGTCAAAGACCAAATGAGTCTAATGGGAAAGGTGGCTGGTCTGCAGCAAATGCAAAAATTATTTAAGTATTGGCATGTTGCTCATAAGCCCTTTGCTTTAATCATGTTGGTTGTTGTCACAATTCATGTCATTGTCACATTACTTTTTGGCTATCGTTGGATATTTTAGATGAGTGTAATTACCGAAGAAATATTGATTTATGGTGTGACGGGCATTTTTTGCCTCCTTGTCGTGCTTATATACCTAAGAAATGGTAAAAAGGACAGTCAGGCTACAAAGCTCAAAGTAGATCAGGCGAAGATTGAAGGAAGATTTGAGCCGGTTTCATTGCATCCGTACATCGATTTGGATGCATGTATTGGTAGTGGGGCTTGCATTAAAGCTTGTCCGGAAGAAGAAATATTAGGTATAGTAGATGGAAAAGCAACTGTGATCAACGCCTCCAGTTGCATCGGTCATGGTGCATGTTTTCACGCATGTCCTGTAGAAGCGATTAGCTTAAGAATTGGTACTGAGACCAGAGGAGTTGATTTGCCACATGTGAAAGAAACCTACGAAACGAACATGCAGGGAATCTTTATTGCCGGCGAACTCGGAGGGATGGGCTTAATCAAAAACAGTGTAGAGCAGGGACGTCAGGCGGTTGATAACATTGCCAAAAGCAAAAAAACCAAAATTGCAGGTATTCATGATCTGGTGATTATTGGAGCTGGACCAGCTGGAATTTCAGGCGCGTTGACCGCCAAACAGCATGACATGGATTGCGTAATACTTGATCAGAACACTTTAGGTGGAACAGTTTCCACTTTTCCAAGGTCCAAAATTGTGATGACCAGCCCCATGGAATTGCCCCTTTATGGTAAGGTAAAATTGCACGATACGTCAAAAGCTGAGTTGCTCAATATTTGGAATGATGCGCTTGGTAAAAATCAAATAACAATCAGGGAAAATACAAAAGTAGAGCGAATCGTACCATTGGAAGACGGCAGTTTCAAGGTGATTACTGCCCTGGATCAAGTATTTCATACAAATCATGTTTTGATAGCCATAGGCAGGCGTGGTTCTCCAAAAAAATTGGGACGACCAGGTGAGGAAACTGAAAAGGTTACTTACAAACTCATCGAACCCGAAAGGATCTCTCAAAAAAAGATTCTTGTAGTAGGAGGAGGTGATTCTGCCATTGAAGCAGCGTTGATGTTAATGGATGATAATCAAGTAACCCTAAGCTACCGGAAATCACATTTTTCAAGGATAAAAATCAAGAATCAACAGCGAATTCAGGAAGCTATCGACCAAAAAAAGATCAGCATGTATTACAATTCTAATTTGGTCAGCATTGAAACCCACCAGGTACTTTTACAGATTGATGAAAATACTGGAGAAACCATCGCCTTAGAAAATGACATGGTTTTCATTCTCATTGGAGGTGAACTACCCACTGGATTTTTGAAAAACTCTGGTATTGAAATCACAAAACGTTTTGGTCAAATCGTCAGAAAGCATTGAAGATCAAAATCACATATTGCCTATTTATTTTGACGATGTTCGGTCATCAGCTATTTGCTCAGCTATCTCCTGGTAAGCTGTCAAAGGCACATGCTGAGCTGGAAGGATTGACCAACTGTACACAATGTCACACACTAGGCAAACAGGTAACCAATCAAAAATGTCTTGATTGTCACAAAGAAATTGACGCGCTTATCAAAGCCGATCATGGTTTTCATGTTTCCTCAGAAGTAGAGGGTGAATCATGTGTTAAATGTCACAGTGAGCACCACGGAACCGGATTTAATTCGGCCAAATTTGATGAAGAGAAATTTGACCATAATCTCACAGGTTATGAACTTTTGGGCCAACATGATGTGATAGAATGTCGGGACTGTCACAAGGTTGATTTTATTGCTGACTCTGAAATCAAAAAATTGGAGGGCACTTTCCTGGGCATGGATCAAGCCTGCCTTTTATGTCACGATGATTTTCATCAGGAAACTTTAGGGAATCAATGCATAGATTGTCATGGATTTGATGAATGGCGACCGGCTCCTGGTTTTGATCACAACAATGCAGACTTTCAACTGAAAGGTGCACATGTGGAAGTGGATTGTAAGGAATGCCACAAAATGACCGTGAAAAACGGCTTGGAATATCAGGAGTTTGTAGGATTAAAATTCAATGAATGCATCGACTGTCATAAGGATGTACATGAAGGAAAATTTGGAACAAATTGTCTGGAATGCCACAACGAAAACACCTTCAAAATCGCAGGAAATATTCTTGATTTTGATCACAATCTTACAGGATATCCTTTAGAGGGAAGGCACATCTCAGTGGAGTGTAAGGAATGTCACACAAGCGGTGATTTCACCAAGCCAATGAAGTATGGCCTTTGTCGGGATTGCCATGATGACTATCACAATGGTGAATTTGCAGAAGCAGGAGTTAATCCCGATTGTAAGCAATGTCACACCTTAGAGCAGCCTTTTGATTATACCATCTATGGCTTAGAAGAACATTTGGTTTCCAATTTTCCACTTGATGGTTCTCACATTGCTACGCCGTGTTTCGCTTGTCATGTTAGTGAGGAAAAATGGTCATTCAGGAATATTGGATCTGCATGTATCGATTGTCATGATGACATCCATGATGGAATGATGGATGCTAAATTTTATGAACAGAAAAACTGCACTGCCTGTCACAATACGGTAGCTTGGAGTGAGGTGACTTTTGATCATAACACCACAGATTGGGCATTGGAGGGACGACATTCCGAATTGGCTTGTCGAAGCTGTCATTTTTCAGATTTGCCAAGCTTATATGTATCAACTCAAAGGTTTAATACATTGACCGGAGCTTGTAACGAATGTCATGAAAATGTGCACGGGACACAATTTGGAGAGGAAGGTACGGTCACATGTACCAAATGCCATACTACCTCTGAGGTTTGGAATGTTGCTAACTTTAATCATGACGAGACACTATTTCCTCTCGTAGGTGAGCATGCTAAAGTTGATTGTAAGGCTTGTCACCAACCAATCTTGCAGGAAGATGGGTCGGAATTCGTTGAGTATAAACTAAAGAAATTCGAATGCGTAGATTGTCACTCGTAGTTTTGCTAGTTGCCGGATTGGTGGAAGCCATGGGTCAGAGCCCGCACGGTGACAAATTCCAGATGGATTGCAAGGTCTGCCATTCTCCGGAGGGATGGAAAGTAGAGCAGGATAAATTGTCCTTCAATCATGATGAGACGGGATTTTCGCTCATCGGCCAACATGCGAATACAAATTGTGTGGATTGCCATAACACATTGGTATTTGAGGAGGCAGAAAGTAACTGTATTTCTTGTCACATTGATGTACACAATATGACCGTGGGAGATGATTGTCTGAGATGCCATACTACAGACAATTGGCTCGTTGACAATATCCCTGAACTTCACGAGCAAAATGGTTTCCCGCTTTTTGGCGCACATGATATGCTCACTTGTAATGATTGCCACCAGTCAGAATCAAGTGTGGAATGGAAAAGAATAGGAGGAGAATGTGTGGATTGCCATTTGGATCAATATTATCAAACTACTGATCCGAATCATGTGGCATCCGGCTTTTCAACTGATTGTTTAGAATGTCACTTGCCAGTAGAAGATCAATGGGGCGGAACTAATTTTCATGCTTTTTTCCCACTGACTCAAGGTCACAATGTCAAAGATTGCAATGAGTGTCACAATGGATCGAACTATGAAGATATATCACGGGAATGTGTTTCCTGCCATTTGGATGACTATGCCAGCACACAAAACCCGAATCATCAAAGTGTAGGTTTTGATACGGAATGTTATGTTTGTCATACTACCACACCAGGCTGGAGTCCGGCATATTTAGATGGAAATGAGTTTCACGATTTTTTCCCGTTGACAGAAGGTCACGACATTCAGGATTGCAAGGCTTGTCATAAAAGTGATCAATATTCAGATATTTCCAGTGAATGTGTTTCTTGCCATTTGGCGGATTACAATAGTGCTCAAAACCCGAATCACCAAGCTGCTAATTTCAGTACAGACTGTATCCAATGTCATACTGCTTCCCCAACATGGAATTCTTCAACAATTGGTGGGGAAGACTTTCACGATTTTTTCCCTTTGACAGATGGGCATGATATTCAGGATTGTACGGCATGTCATAGTGCGGGCACCTATGCAGGACTTTCACCTGAGTGTGTTACTTGTCACATCAAGGACTACAACAGCACCCAAAATCCGGATCATCAGTCAGCCGGATTTAGTACCGATTGTACTCAATGTCATACCACTTCACCAAACTGGACGCCTTCATCAATTGGCAGTGGAGATTTTCATGATTTCTTCCCATTGACTAAGGGACATAATCTCCAGCAATGTTCACTATGCCATACCACAGGTAATTATGCAGATGCATCTAGTGAATGCATTTCTTGCCATCAGTCAGACTTTGACAATACCAGATTGCCTGATCATAATCTTTCCAACATCAGTACCAATTGCACCACCTGTCATACAACTGACTTGGGTTGGAACCCTGTGAGATTTACCGCTCACGATAATCAGCATTTCCCGATCTATTCCGGTAAACACAAAGGTAAATGGAGTAGCTGCACGGAATGCCACGTGGATCAATCCAACTATTCCACATTTAGCTGCATTGATTGTCATGAGCATAGCAATGAGTCCAGAGTAAATAGTGATCACAAAGGCGTGAGAAACTACAGCTATGAGAGTAGCGAGTGTTACAGATGTCATCCAACAGGACGAGATTAAAGAAGAAGAAAAGTAGAGTTTAGATGAATTTGAGATCGTCAATCTTATTGGTTTTTATTGTGGCAGCTACTTCGGTAGTTGCGCAGCAAAGACCTATGGAGTCTGGTTCCGTTTCATTCATCACCTCGCAAAATGTATATGTGAGGATGTCAGATGCCTCGTTGATTGAGGTTGGAGATACATTATTCATCCAAACAGAAAACCAGAAAAAAGTGCCTTGTCTCATCGTTTCGGCTAAATCTTCTATTTCTTGTGTGACAGTGCCAATTGGAGAGGTGAAACTTGTGAAAGGAGCTGAAGTGCAGTATTTGCCTCATATCCCAGAAGTGAAACCTTCTATTTTCGATAAAAGGGAGACTCAGATTCCAACCCAAAGTGTAGCTCCAAAAGACAGTCTGAAAGTCAAAAAGCGCGTTCCCACACAAAGAATCAACGGACGTCTTTCTGCAGCGAGTTATAGCTCAAAGGCGGCCAATAGCTCAGCGTTCAGTCACCGACTGGTGGAGAGATTTATGATGAATGTGGATCATATCGGCAATTCCAATTTCTCACTTGAGAGCTATGCCAATGTCAATCAAAACATCAAACAACGAGCGGATGGCTCGACATCCACACAAAATCTATTCAAGGTCTATAATTTGGCATTGATTTATGAGAAGGATGACAATTATAAAATTACTGTTGGTAGAAAAATAAATCAGGATATGTCGTCACTTGGGTCTGTAGATGGGATCCAGTTTGAAAAGACCTTCAATCATTTTTCTACAGGTGTCATAGCTGGTACCAAACCAGATTTCGGAACTTTTGGGTTTAACTCGGATTTGCGAATGCTTGGAGGATATGTAGCACATGAGCATGATTTCAACGATAATTTCAGTTCCAGTGTCACGCTGGGATTCATTGATCAGGCGAACAAAGGAAAAACGGATAGAAGATATGCTTATCTGCAGCAGCAAACTACATTGTTTGGTGATTTGAGCTTGTTTGTTTCTTCAGAACTTGATCTTTATTCTGGCAACATCGACACGCTTAAACAAGGCGCCAGACTCACCAATTTATTTGCTTCAGCTCGTTACAGATTCAATAGCAATCTTTCTTTTATGTTGTCATATGACCAACGCAAGCGAGTGATATATTATGAATCTTATCAGATGGAGATAGATCAAATTCTTAAAAACGATATAACCACAACAGGTTGGAGAGCCAGAGTCAACTACAAGGTGAATAAAAGCATTTACACTGGTATCAACTACAATGCAAGAAGTAAGGATGGGGTGAATACTTTTTCCAATATTGGAGGATATGTGAACCTGAGTAATTTGCCATTGATTCCGGGAAGTATCAATGCCAGTTTTAATAACAATCATGGTGCTGCCGGCATGTCTACAAGTTCTCTTTCCACAAGTTATCGAACCTCCTTTTTACAAAGGAAGATGAGTACCTATGTTTACTACAGATATGTGTCTTATCACGCTGCAAACCTGGAAGGAAGCCTTACAAAACAAAATTATTACGGATGTAGGCTAACTTATAATCTTAGTAAAACTCTGTCACTAGGCATGACTGGGGAGTATTCATACAACAACTTCGATAAAAATTACAGATTCAATACACAGATAATCAAGCGGTTTCGATAATCGAAATCAACACACATGATTCATAAAATGAACAATCTAAAACCATTATCATTCGCAATTCTCCTGGCATTTTTTGCGACAAGCTGCAACAATCCAAAAGTCGTGGAGAAAAAAGAAAGTGCAACTGGCATCTTTGAGGATAAGGACAATTCCTCAGTTTTTGAAGTACTGGATCCACCTATTCCTATGCCTGAAGAATCTGGAATGGGATTTAACAAGGTTAAAGTTTTGGAGGTACTTCCAACCACTAAATATTCCTACTTGAGAGTGGAAAATTTGGAAAGCAATTCCAATTATTGGATAGCCACGATGAAAAAGGATTTTGCAGTTGGCGAGATTTATTTTTACAAAGATGGGCTGCTCAAAACCAATTTTGAAAGCAAGGAGTATAACCGCATTTTTGATAAGGTTTATCTAGTAAATAAGCTAGTATCAGCCAATCATGGCAATGATGCACCTGTCAATTCAGTATCAGACATTTCAACAAGTAAAACCCCGGCAGTTACACTAACGGCAGGATCAACGCCCATTGCGGACATTGTGAAGAATCCTGCTGCCTATGCAAATAAAACGATCCAGGTATCAGGTGAATGCACAAAGATCAACCCCAACATCATGAATAGAAACTGGATTCATCTGAAGGATGGCAGCAATACAGATTATGATTTTGTGGTTACTTCTGCTGAGCTCATTCCAGTAGGCCATCAGGTTACTTTTAGTGGGGTGTTGGCTGTGAACAAAGATTTTGGTGCTGGCTACAAGTACGAAATGATATTGGAAAACTGCACCACTGTCCGTTAGAATCATTTGTTTTCACTTTTGTAAAAATCAGGAATATTGAAACGACTTCAAAAACTTGTTGACTCGCGCGCAGCAGGACTATATTTATTATTGTTTGCCTTTGCCGTCGGTGCAGCCACATTTATTGAAAATGATTTCGGCACAAGTAGTGCCCAAAAAGTAGTTTACAAAGCATTGTG
Source organism: uncultured Roseivirgaceae bacterium (assembly GCA_964352725.1). GTDB lineage: Bacteria > Bacteroidota > Bacteroidia > Cytophagales > Cyclobacteriaceae > Ekhidna. Next base: position 2,081 of record CAYGTD010000119.1, on the reverse strand, counting down.
GTTTGAATGTTTGTTGATACTCTTTGGCGCAACCATCCTTTTCAATGTCTACAAATTCAGATTGATTCCTCGCAAAAAATGGTCATTGCTCATTTTTCACATATCGATTATTATCATTTTAATAGGCGCAGGTGTAACCAGATATTTTGGATATGAAGGTGTCATGCACATTAGGGAAGGAAGCTCGTCGAATACCTTTTTGTCTTCTGAAAGCTATCTTCAGTTTGAAGCAAAGACCAAAAATGGAGTATATGCTTTTGATGAAGAAGTGCTTTTCAGTTCCCTTGGCAGCAATAAATTTGATGAATCCTATTTGGTTGACAATCATCTGATCAAAGTCAAATTGCTGGATTTCATACCTAATCCGATACAGGATTTGGTGGCTACAGAAAATGGCAAACCCACACTCAAAATAGTCATAGCAGGTCAGGGTGGGCGTGAAGAATATTTTATCAGTCAGGGAGAAACAAATGTTTTTGGTGGCATTCGCTTCAACTTCACTGGTGCGTATATCAGCGATGCAGTCAATCTTTTTTGGGAAAATCAAAACCTACAAATACAGGTGCCAAGACCCACACCAGTGATGGTGATGGCTACACAGCAAAAGGACACCATTATGCCAGATGAGCGACAGGATATCAAGTTGCGGGCGTTACATTCTGATGGCATGAACAGGTACGTGTTTGCTTCCTTCGAAACGAAAGCAGCAACAATGGTCAGAAGCGAAGACCAGAAAGTCAAGAATAGTAGTTTACTTGCAGCCCGACTTCAGATCTCCATCAATGACGAGGAAAGCGAAATAACAGTATTTGGATATAAAGGCCAAGCAGGAACACCAGTTCGGGTCAATACGGATAAACTTCAATTGTCAGTTACTTATGGTGCAAAACCAATCGTTTTACCCTTCCGCATTGCGCTGTACGATTTCATCATGGAGCGATATCCCGGAACGAATAGTGCGGCATCTTATGCCAGTGAAGTAAGGTTAGAAGATCCAGCCAATCAGGTGCAAATGGATTATCGAATTTATATGAATCACATATTGGATTATGATGGCTATCGCTTTTTTCAATCATCTTTTGATCGTGATGAGAAAGGAACATATCTAAGTGTAAATCATGATTTTTGGGGAACCTGGATCTCCTATATTGGATATATAGGCCTTACGATTGGATTGATTTTGGTGTTTTTTAGTAAGAATACCAGATTTTATGAGCTCAGTCAGAAGATCCGAAAACAGGATATGTTTTCAAAATCTTCAGCAGTTGTATTGTTGTTTTTAATTGGCTTTCACGCAAATGCACAAAAGGCCATCGAACCACAAATCACTGAAATTTCCGCAGCTCACGCCGATGCTTTTAGCAAAGTGGTGGTTCAGGATGTACGTGGCAGGATGAAACCCATGCATACACTGTCGCGGGAGCTTTTGAGAAAAATATCAGGCCGTGAAAGTTACAAAGCATTAAATGCTGATCAGGTGATTTTGGGCATGTATGTCAATAGCCGTGAATGGTATAAAATTCCATTGATTAAAATCGGGCGTAATGAGCAACTTTCAAAGACATTGGAATCTGATCAAAAGTACATTTCATACGCTGATGCCTTTACTCTGGAAGGCAATTACAAACTGGCGGACTTGGTTCGTGATGCTTCACAGACAGAATCAGCAGAGCGAAATACCTTCGAAAAAGATTTGCTCAAATTAGACGAGCGAATCAATATCTTAGGGATGATTTTTTCTGGGAGTGTTTTTAAAATATTACCTGTACCCAATGACCCAAATTACAGCTGGGTTTCCGCCCAGCACAATCATCAGTTTGCCAGTTTCCAGCCCAAAGCTGAGAAGTTTTTCAATTCTTATAAGCAATCACTTCAATACGCCACACAGTCGGGTGACTATACAATTCCAAATAATCTGGTGGAAGATGCAATTAATTTTCAGATAGAAAATGCGCATCAAATTTTGCCATCAGACAATCAAATTGCCGCTGAGATTTGGCTCAACCGATCTGGTATTTTTAATCATCTGGGATGGTATTATTTTTTATTGGGAATGGCTTTCCTTGTTTTGCTTTTCACGT
>CAYGTD010000118.1:0-10465 GCA_964352725.1 uncultured Roseivirgaceae bacterium | reverse complement strand
ATAGGTATTCCACTCACCACATGAAGGACATTTTCCTACCCATTTGGCAGACTCAGTCCCACAACTTTGACAAAAAAACACGGTTTTCTGTTTAGCCATTTTAGTTAATCATTCTTATTGGAAAATAGAAGTAAAGCCTCCGTCTCATTTGGTGGATAAATGTCCCCCTTGAGCATTAATCCAATTTTATTCAAAATTCTCTGCGATCCAATGTTTTCATTGGTAGTAAGTCCAAATATTTCTTTAAGTCCAAGTCGGTTCTTTCCATAGTCCATCATAGCAAAGGCAGCTTCTGTAATCAAGCCCTGCCCTTCGTATGCTGGCAAAATAGCAAAGCCAATATCTGGAAGTTCCAGGTACTCTCTCTGTAAAAAACCACATATTCCGATAGGTTTTGACTCTTCTTTAATCACCGTCTTATAAAGTCCAAATCCGTTTTCTTGATAGCTTTTTATCAAGCTATTCTCAATATATGCTCTAGCATCTCGACTACTTTTTACAGATCTATCACCAATGAATTTCAACCAGTTTGGACTGTTTAACAATTGAAGAAAAAATTCGTCATCCTTTAAGTTTGCTTTCTCTAAGAGCAATCGTTTCGTTTCGGTGATCTTCATTCCCATTGGAAATGCTAATCTATGCAAACCGATCATCAATTTTCCTAAGTCAAGTATCTACACTTGAAGTATTCAGGTTAATTTTGACCTATGCAAAAAGATCAGAAAATTTTTGACCTTATAAAGGCTGAAGAAAAACGTCAAATCGACGGAATAGAGCTTATCGCTTCCGAAAATATTGTTTCCCAACAAGTGCTAGATGCTGCTGGTAGCATTTTGACTAATAAGTATGCCGAAGGACTTCCTTCAAAGCGATACTATGGTGGCTGTGAAGTAGTGGATCAAATCGAGGATATCGCAAGAGAGCGAGCCAAAGAATTGTTCGGAGCAACTTGGGCCAATGTACAGCCTCACTCGGGCGCTCAAGCAAATGCTGCTGTAATGCTTGCTTGTCTAAATACTGGAGATGAAATTCTAGGTTTCGACTTATCTCATGGTGGACATTTAACCCATGGCTCGGCAGTCAATTTTTCTGGTAAATTGTATAAACCCAACTTTTATGGGGTTGATAAAGAAACAGGTCTCATTGATTACGATCAGCTAGAGGAGGTAGCCAGAGCGAAAAAGCCAAAAATGATCATTGCAGGAGCTTCAGCATACAGTCGTGATTGGGATTATGAGCGATTCAGAGCTATCGCTGATGAAGTAGGCGCCATTCTATTAGCAGACATTTCTCACCCTTCAGGGTTAATTGCAAGAGGCATGCTCAACGATCCTTTAGAATATTGTCATATCGTTACAACCACCACTCATAAAACTTTAAGAGGCCCAAGAGGTGGAATGATTTTAGTAAGAGATGACATTGACAACCCTTGGGGATTGACTACTCCTAAAGGAGTTATCAGAAAACTTAGCTCACTTTTAGATTCTGGAGTCTTCCCTGGCACACAAGGCGGCCCATTAGAGCATATTATTGCGGCAAAAGCAATTGCATTCGGAGAAGCTCTTTCGGATGAGTACATGGACTATCTCCTCAAGGTAAAGAAAAATGCTTCTGTAATGGCGGATGCATTTGTGAAAAAAGGATATCAAGTTATCTCAGGAGGTACCGATAATCACCTTATGCTAATTGATCTACGTTCAAAAGGTGTCACAGGAAAAGATGCAGAAAACACGCTGATACACGCCGATATCACTGTAAATAAAAATATGGTGCCTTACGATGATAAGAGTCCATTCGTGACTTCAGGAATGAGAATTGGCACTCCAGCAGTCACTACAAGAGGGCTTGGTGAAGCAGATATGATAAAAATTGTAGATTTAATCGATACTGTGATAACCAATAAGGATAATGCGGCGAAAGTTGCTGAAGTTAAGAATGAAGTAAATGCCTGGATGAAACAAATCCCATTATTTAAAGGATAAATGGCATTAGATCAAATTGGCGATGGCAGTGAGGCCGAAATGTCTTTTTTGGAGCATCTGGAAGCCCTTAGGTGGCATATTATCAGGGCATTAATAGCCGTTGTAGTAATTACAATCGGGGCTTTCATTGCTGGAGATTTCATTATTGACACTGTTCTATTTGGTCCATCTAGAACCGATTTTTGGACATACCGAAAAATGTGTGAGCTGAGTGTCTTACTCAACTCACCGTCCCTCTGTGTTGATGAACTTCCTTTTGAACTTTTGAGCAGAAGAATGGCTAGCCAATTTATGACACACATTACCGTGTCTTTCGTTACTGGTTTAGTGATAGGTTTTCCATATGCCTTTTGGGAAATATGGCGATTTATTAAGCCTGGCTTACACTCAAAAGAAAGAAAGGCTTCAAGAGGAGCAACATTTTCAGTGAGCTTCTTATTCCTGTTAGGAATTCTATTTGGTTACTACTTAATTGCCCCAATATCTATACGATTCTTCGCTACATATGAGATCTCCAGTGTTTTAGAGAATAAATTTGATTTGTCATCTTACGTAAGCACTGTTACCATGATAGTGTTCGGTAGCGGCTTACTTTTTCAGCTCCCAGTAATTGTTTACTTTCTTACAAAAGCTGGCTTAATAAGCTCAAATCTGATGAAAACATATCGCAAGCACGCAATTATAGTCATATTGGTTTTAGGTGCGATGATTACACCTCCAGATCCATTTAGTCAAATTTTAATTGCTCTTCCATTGATGGTCCTTTATCAAATAAGCATCATCATAGCTAAAAGAATAGAAAAAAGACAAGCAGAATGAATATTGCAATAGGTGGCGATCATGCCGGATTTCATTACAAAAAGAGATTAATTACCTTTTTAAAGGAAAATGGGCATACTGTTAATGACTTTGGTCCTGACTCGGATGGTTCAGTGGATTATCCTGATCATGTTCATCCTCTTTCTAGCTCAATAGGTGCAGGTGAAAACCAACTAGGAATTCTTATTTGCGGTAGTGCAAATGGAGTAGCTATGACAGCCAACAAGCATCAAGATATTAGAGCAGCTATTTGCTGGAATACAGAGCTTGCCGCGCTAGCTAGACAGCACAACAATGCTAACATCATTTGTCTTCCAGCCAGATTTGTTGCGTATGAATATGCTGAGTCGATGGTTCACACTTTTCTAACGACAGACTTTGAAGGCGGTAGACATCAAAATAGAGTAAGTAAGATTAATTGCTAATCTTGCGATATGCATTAGTGCCTTCCTTCGCGTATTTTTCGTCAAGAGCTGGAAATCGGTCAAACACTTGAGTTGATACATCTAACTCATCTATGATTAAGTCAGGATCGGCCCTTAAGAGTAGCTCATAAATTCGTGTAGCACTTCCATAATAGTGTAGTCCATCAAAAGCAATTTTTGAGAGCCTTTGATTAAAGCATGGTGAGCCAGCCTCGCTATTCACGTAATAATTAAGATTACTCCCCAAAATCATGGTGTTCTCTAGCGCTATTTTTGGATCTACTAGAAGTGACTTGGACCATTTTGTGTGCCCAATAACTGAGAATGTTAAAGCTCCAAAAATGATACTGAAAGGCATTACCATTTTGGCAATTTGCTTTCTCAATAGGATAAAATAGTGAGTCAAGAAATAGGCTATGATAGGAACAACAAAAACTAACTCTAAAGCTGCATCCTCATTCGATAAGAAAAAAGTACCAATCGCTCCAAAAAGCATTAACCATATTACTTGCTGAATTTTTTGTTGAAAATTGGTGAGTCGAGCACTTCCTAGTGTTTTTATTACTGAAATAATGAAAATGAAAATAAATCCTCCGGACAGAGTGGCAATCTCTTTAAACGAAAGCATCTCTTGTGATTTCATAAGCAAACTTTGGCTGATAAAGCTTTCTACAAAAACCATGTGATCTCCCGTCCAATAATAATAGATAAAGGTCAAGCCAAACATTAGGATGAATCCAAAAAAGTATAACAGTACCCTTCTGGTGATGGCCGTTGAAAACAAAATCAATGAAAACAGAAAGACAAAAAAGAAAACAGCCGATGGTAAATAAATCATTGTTGCTATTCCAATGGAGATTCCAGAGTTTAGAAATAGCTCATCAGTAACCTGATTATCAATTCTTCTCAATACATTTTTCAATGCCAACAAAATAAATGTCAGACTTATCAACTGGGGAGAAAGAGACATGAAGTCTGGGACACACACCATCAGAATCATGTATAGAAATGCAGGCAAATAATTACTTTCATCATAAGCCTTATTTTTTAAAAGTAACTGGTTAAATATTCCAGCCTGAATGATAATCAAAATGGCATTTACTGCATGATGCGCAAATGCACTCCTTCCAAAAATAAAGTCAAGGTATTTATACACAAAAACCGCGATAGGTCCTGTGTAATCGTATGCCTCCGTATACATAGTGAATCCTCTATCAAGCCATTGACCCAGAAGTAGCCACTTTAGCTCCATGTAAGAAAGATCTTGGATAAAATAGCTTTGGGCAAAACGAATTATCACCAACAAAATGAAGATGAAAAAAAGTCGATAAGGATCGTTTATTCTAAAAAATCGTAACAACTATTTAATTTAAATTTTATGGCATCAAGATACAAACGATCTAATCTATGTTGGTGATTGATCAATAGGAATTTGATAAACAAGTGTGATAAGGTCAAAAAAAATCCCAACACAATGTGTCGGGATTCAATTCTTTATGTAGAAGGTGATTAATTAATCACCATTCCATTTGCTCTAGCTTCTTTTAATACAGCAGAGATACCATTTTTATTGATAGTTCTGATGGCAGAAGTAGAAACTTTTAATGTGATCCACTTATCCTCTTCAGGAATGTAGAATCTCTTCTTCTGAAGATTCGGATTGAATCTTCTTTTTGTTTTATTATTAGCATGAGAAACGTTGTTCCCTACCTGTGGTCTCTTACCTGTTAAATCGCAAACTTTTGACATCTTTCTTTCCCGTTTTCGAAAATGGAGTGCAAATATCGGGATTTGAATTCAATATGCAAACTATTGTCTCACTTTTTGATAACGTTTTCATGATCGTATGGACAATGCTTACAATTATTACCACAACAGAAACCTCTTTTCAAGTGAAATGCTTTCGTAAAGACCATAAGGCCCTGTTCATTAAAGTAGTAATCTTCTGATTTCTTATCCTCTTTCAAATTGCGCCTCCGGTCTTAAATAGTTAATCTTGCAGTGAAATAAACAGCAAAAGTATGACAGAAAATAACACAATGAGTAGCGATGACTTGATGAAGTTGGAAGACAAGCACGGTGCTCACAATTATCACCCCCTACCGGTGGTGCTAGCTAAAGGTGATGGTGTTCACGTTTGGGATGTAGAAGGTAAACAGTATTATGATTTTCTTTCTGCCTATTCTGCTGTAAACCAAGGTCATTGTCATCCTGCTATTGTTGGGGCAATGACTAGACAAGCTGAAACGCTTACTTTGACCTCAAGAGCATTTTACAACGATTCTTTAGGCCCTTACGAAAAATTCGTTACAGAGTATTTCGGTTTCGATAAAGTGTTGCCAATGAATACGGGAGCAGAGGCTGTTGAAACGGCTATTAAGCTTTGTAGAAAGTGGGCTTATGAAAAAAAGGGAATTGCAGAAAACAAGGCACAAATTATTGTTTGTGACAATAACTTTCATGGACGAACAACTACAATAGTTTCCTTCTCAAATGATCCTGTAGCCAACAAAAATTTTGGCCCATACACCCCTGGATTTACAAGGATTCCTTACAATGATTTAGCAGAACTTGAAAAAGCAGTTCAAGGAGAAAATGTTGCCGGTTTCTTGGTAGAACCTATTCAAGGCGAAGCTGGTGTATTTGTGCCTGATGAAGGATATATTAAAGCTGCGAAAGAAATTTGTGAAAAGAATGGTGTCCTTTTTATTGCGGACGAAGTACAGACGGGAATCGGTAGAACTGGAGCACTTCTCAGAGTGTGTGGAGACTGCTCTTGTGAAAAACACTGTGAGAAACAGGCTACTTACACAGAACCAGACATTCTCATCTTAGGAAAAGCACTTTCTGGTGGAGCATATCCTGTCTCTGCCGTACTTGCCAATGATACTATTATGGAGGTCATTAAACCAGGTCAACATGGTTCTACTTTTGGTGGAAATCCTGTTGCTGGAGCTGTTGCAATAGCTGCACTAAATGTAATTCGAGACGAAAAATTGACACAGAATGCTAGGAAACTTGGAGATATCTTCCGAGAACGAATGAATGCATTGATAGCTAAAACTGAATTGGTGAAATTAGTAAGAGGGAAAGGGTTACTAAACGCTATTATAATCAACGACTCAGAAGACAGCACTACCGCTTGGGATATTTGCATCAAGCTAAGAGACAATGGCTTATTAGCTAAACCAACCCATGGTAATATCATTCGATTCGCTCCACCATTGGTAATGACCGAAGAGCAATTGCATGATTGCTGCGATATCATTGAGAAAACAATAATGGAGTTTTAAAAAAGCCTCAAGCAATACAAAATGAAGCCGCACAATTTGTGTGGCTTTATTTTTATCTACTCTCCAAGTTCGTATTTTTATGTCATGCGATTGATTACCGTCCTATTAGCATCCTTTATTTTCAATATCAGCTACTCCCAGCAAAATATAATTGACAGCATAAAGCAGGTTCTCCCAAATCAATCACCAATAGAGCAGGTTGCCTCACTTAATGAGCTTTCTTGGTATTACAAAAATTTTAATCTTGATAGCTCTATTATTCTAGCCTCCTCTGCATTAAAAATCGGGAGAGAGATTGAGTCGCAAAATGCACAAGCCCAATCCTTGAGCAGTTTGGCAAATGCTTATGAGGCAAAAGGGAAATTGGATAGTGCACTCTTCTTTCACAAGCAATCTTATGACTATCGCATAACTATAAATGATTCTTTGGGAATGGCCAGCTCTCTCAACAATCAGGGAATTGTTTATGATCAATTAGGCAATTATCCCTCTTCTCTTCAGTGTTATTTTCAGGCATTAAAGATTTACGAAAATCAATCAGATGCTCCCTATGATGTTGCCATGGTGCTTGGGAATATTGGCATTGTTTACAAAAAGCAAAAAGAGTTTAAAAGCGTAATTGAGTATTATGAAAAAGCATTGAAGATTTACCAGGAAGTGAATTCAGAATTTGGGCAAACTGTAACAAAAGGAAACATGAGTGGTGTTCTTTTATTGACTGGCGATTTCAATTCTGCGATCGCTTATGCTCAAGAAGCAAAAGAGGGGTATCAAAAATTGGGATACGTTAGATACGTGCCGTATATGCTCAACAACCTTGCTGTTGCCAATGATAGTTTAGGCAAAACGCAGCAAGCTCGGGCAATATATCTAGATGCGGTAAAACTTCACAAAGAACAAGACAATCCATTTGAACTGGCCAATACACTCGTCGGGCTGGCCAATAACTATAGGAAGGCTAAAAATTTTAAACAGGGCATACAAACAGCGAATGAAGCGCTGAGCTATTCTAGAAAAGTGGATGCAAAAGAATTTGAAATAGCTGCTTTAGGTGAATTAGCAAAAAACTATGCTGCTCTTGGAAATACGAATTTGGCATACTCAGCACTTATGGAAAGAGATCATTTGAAAGACAAACAATATGAAGCAGCTAAAACCAAGCAAATATTTGAACTTAGAACGCAATACGAAACAGAAAAAAAAGAACAGCAAATAGCCCTTCAAAATATAGAATTGGAAGTTCAAAAGGCGGAGATCGGAGAGCAGGAAGCGGAAATTGTGAGAAATAGAATTATCATCATAGCATCTGGAATTCTACTTATCATGCTTTTACTAATCGGATTGCTACTTAGAAACAGACTAAAGAAAAAGCAGCAAATCAAACTACAGGAAGCGGAAATAAAGACACAAGAGGCCGAGATAAATGCTACTATTTCTTCTCAAGAGAAAGAGAGGGCGAGATACGCAAGAGATCTTCATGATGGGTTTGGGCAAATGATTTCCGTCTTGAATATGAATCTAAGAAGCCTTCAAGATGGGGCTAAGCCAAATGAACGTCAGAAAGTGTTTGACGCCTCTGAAAAAGTAATTGACGAAATGTATGGAGAACTCAAGAATATCTGTTTCGACTTGATGCCTCAAACTCTGATTAAACATGGACTAGAAAGTGCCCTCAACGAATTTGCTGGAAGAATTAATCAAGCTGAGAAAATTTATATTGAATTGAATATTTTCGGATTAGACGAAAGGTTAACTGAAATTCAAGAAATTTCCCTTTACAGAATATCTCAAGAGTGGGTTAACAATATTTTGAAATATTCAGATGCTGATAAAATCACCCTCCAAATCACAAAAGATGAGAACGAAATCACACTGCTCATAGAGGACAATGGAACAGGATTTGACAAAATACTTCTAGAGCAAGGAAAAGGAAATGGTTGGAAAAATCTCAACACCAGAACGAGGTTGATTCAGGGTGAGCTAGAGTTAGAGACAACACCAAATCAAAAAGGGAATGTTATAATCGTTAATGCTCCCTCTACACTAAAAACAATAGTTGATAAGATGCCTGTTTAGTCGAAATGCTTTGACTTTGCTTGATGAATAAGCTATTATCGCTAGGTCAAACTACAATATGACTAGAGTAATTTTCTCTTTTCTAATTCTCATCGCAAGCATTTCATGCTTTGGCCAAAAGCTAGATTCCATCCTTTTGAAGGAGGGGATTGACTATGCTCTTAATGGTGAATACGATAATGCTAAGCCGCTTCTTATTTATTCGGCAGATAGCTCAACGATTTCTCTTTTAGAAAAAGGAAAGGCAAATTTTTATCTTAGAAGTGTTTTCAGAAGCACACAAGAATATGATTATGCATTTCAACGAGCCAATAAAGCAACTGAAATTTTCAAGCAGGTAGCAGACCAATATTGGCTTGGATTTACCTACTATAATCTTTGCATGGATAATCTGATCGCTGGATCTTACGACATAGCCCTAGTGCAGGCACAAAAAGCCTTCGACTCATTTCATCATATCTCTGACACCTCTATGATGATCAAGTCTATGGTGAGACGAGGGATCGTATTTCATGATATTGGAGAATACGAAGAGGGAATCCGAGTATGTAACCAAGCAGATCAACTTCGGGAAAAATTTTCAGGAAAAAACGCCGATTTACAAGTCGATATTTGGGGCATCATTGCCATCAACCATGATGACAATGGAAGGTCGGATCTCGCTGTAGAAATGTATAAAAAAATACTGTCTCTCAAGGATCAACTATCATCAGAACGACCAATCATCAGAACTTACAACAACATGGGGAATTCACTCATGAAGTTGGGAAGACTAGATGAGGCAGAGAAGTATCTTCTTTTGAATTTAGAGGCCAATGAGCGCTCCAACTTTGAATATGGTATTGCGACAGTGAAAACGAATCTTGGGACTATCGCTTATAAGAAAAAAGAGTATGAAAAGGCTCAAAAACTACTCGATGAAGCAGAAAAAATAGCCTTCAAAATTGGGGATGCAGAAAAAATTCTTGATGTCTTACAGCATAAGTTCATAATGCTCGAGCAAAAAAATGATGCGCTTGGTGCTTTAAATTATTTAAAAGAATTTCACTCCGTACGAGATTCCCTTTATGATCTTGACAAACAGCGACAAATCCGATTACTTGAAACGCAGTTTGAAACACAAAAGAAAGAAAAACAAATCGCCTTACAGAGAGCCGAAATTGCCGAGCAAGAAGCGGAAATTGATCGAAACAGAATCTTACTCATGGGGTCAATTATGACTATAGTCTTGATTGTATCCATTGCATTATTGCAAAGAAGTAGGTTAAAGAAAAAACAGAAAATAAAACTACAAGAAGCTCAGCTGATCACTCGTGAAGCAGAAATAAATGCCACCATTTCTTCCCAAGAAAAAGAGCGTGCAAGATATGCACGTGACCTACATGATGGATTTGGACAGATGATTTCAATTCTGAATATGAATATAAAAAATCTTCATAGTGGGACTAAACCAGACGAACGTCAAAAGGTATTCGAAGCTTCTGAAAAAGTGATAGACGAAATGTACGGTGAACTGAAAAGTATTTGCTTTGACCTAATGCCACAAACACTTATCCAAAGTGGATTAGAGAGTGCATTAAGAGAATTTACAGACCGAATTAATCAAGCTGGAAAGATCTATATTGAGCTAAATATTTTTGGTTTAGAGGAACGTCTCACTGAGCTTCAAGAAATCTCCCTTTACCGAATATCCCAAGAATGGATTAACAATATGCTCAAGTATTCTGACGCAGAAAAAGCCACCCTCCAAATCACAAAAGATGATAAGGAGATTACGTTGCTTATAGAAGACGATGGAACTGGATTTGATAAATATTTACTGACTTCAGGGAAGGGTAATGGATGGAAAAACCTGAATACAAGATCCAAG
>CAYGTD010000117.1:0-10646 GCA_964352725.1 uncultured Roseivirgaceae bacterium | reverse complement strand
ACCAACATTAAGATGTCCTCTTCATCGTCTTTTTCGTTTGGCGTGATGATCCCTGCCTTGTTTGGTGCACTAAGTTTAATAGTGATTTCAGAAGAATCAATATTTCCGAGCATCTCTACCAAAAACTTAGCATTGAATCCGATTTCTAAATCTTCTCCATCATGCTCACACGACAAACGCTCGTTTGCTTCATTGGAGAAGTCTAGATCTTCCGCAGAAATCATCAACTCACTACCCGTAATCTTCAATCGTACTTGATGAGTCGTTTTATTAGCGTAAATAGCAATTCGCTTTAATGAACTCAAAAGCTCATCTTTCTTCACTACTACGTTGTTTTCGTTATCCAAAGGAATCACATTCTCATAATCAGGAAAACGCTCATCAATCAATCGACAAATCATCTTCACCTGATTGAAACTGAAGAATGCATTAGAAGCATTGAACTCCACATTCACATTCGTCATTTCAGAAGGTAAAGTAGATTTCAATAATGTTAATGCCTTTCGAGGAATGATCATCGAATGAGCCATATCTGAAACTACATCTACCCTTCTGTATCTGATCAAGCGGTGGCTATCTGTTGCTACAAACGTGGTATTTGTTTCATCTAACTTTACGTAAACACCAGTCATGGCAGGCCTAAGCTCGTCGTTTGATGTAGCAAAAATGGTATTGTTAATTGCCGTAGCAAGCACTGCAGATGAAATATTCACTGAGTATCCATCAGATACTGTTGGTATCTTGGGGAAGTCAGTCGCATTTTCTCCCGCCAATTTATAGCGACCATTATCAGAATTGATCTCAATACTATAGGTATTGTTGTCTATAGAGAACGTAACTGGTTGCTCCGGCAAGTTTCTCAACGTTTCTAATAAGATCTTAGCAGGAATAGCAATGTTTCCATCTTCTTTTGCTTCTACTTGAAGCTCGGTAATCATACTCGTTTGAAGATCAGAGGCAGTTACGGTCAAGTTGCCATCACTGATTTCGAAAAGGAAATTTTCTAAAATCGGCACGACAGGATTTGTAGTGATTACGCCGTTGATTGCTGAAAGCTGCTTAAGTAAATAAGAGGATGATACTATAAATTTCATATTGTTCTTAGTTCTAGTGAGTTAGGATCGCTTATTTGGGTCGCAAATTTAAGCACAAATCACGAGAAATAATCGGTGAAAATCCTCCCTTATTCTCTGATCTTTTCGTAGTACTTTTTTCCTGAGTTACCAGATTTATGAGTATAATACGGTATTGATTAACAAGTATAAAAGGGTTAAAATTGGAAATGCGATTTCTAACCACCATCTTCCTTCTTACTGTCAGTCTACATTTGATTAGTCAGGATTTTCCTATACGTCCAAACAAATACTCTACCGATAGTCTTCGAATTGGAGAATGGATCACGTTTTATGATAGTCTTGGAGAAGAAATTACCAGGGAATCGATTGACATATCTCATTATTGTCTAATGGAAATCAACCGAGGTAAACCTTTCGGGCAGATTGAGTGCTTTTATGAAAATGGCATCAGAAGTTGGGTGGGTCGTATGCTATCAATAGATCCTGAAATTAAGCAAGGAAGAGCATTGGGATATCATAAAAATGGGGCACTGTGGAGTAAGACCTTCTATGAAAATGATACGATTCAAGGTCCTTATGCTAGTTTCTATCCCAATGGCATTTTAGAGACAGAAGGTGAAATGGTTGATGGAAAGAAAGTGGGGAAGTGGCTCTATTTCTATGATAATGGCAATCCAATTGGGACCATAGGACATGTGGATGGAAAAGAAAATGGACCAGTCACTATCTACTATGAAAATGGAAAAATCAATTCTACAGGTGAGATGGCAAACGATCAAAGGAATGGCGTTTGGGAAACCTATTATAAATCCGGAGTTTTGGCCAATAAGGGAGAGTACCTAAACGATAAACGAGAAGGCGAATGGATCTATTACCATGAAAGTGGTGCACTAAAGGACATTGGAGTATATAGGGATGATAAAGAAGAGGGGAACCATAAGAGATATTATGAAAATGGGACACTAGAAACAGATGGAATATATGTAAATGGATCCGGCAATGGCTACTTCGAGTATTACTATGAAAATGGACAGATTAGCGCCAAAGGTCAGTTGGGTAATGATGACTATCAAGGTTTTTGGACATTCTATTATGATAATGGTGAAAAAAAATCGGAAGGAAATCACATAGATGATCAAAACGATGGCCTCTGGAAATACTATTTCGCTAATGGAAAATATAATCGAGAAGTTAACTACAAGATGGGCAAAGAGAATGGACCAGTTATCTACTATTATGATAATGGCACGCTAAATGCCCAAGGAGAGTTCATTGAAGGAGAAAAACACGGCAAATGGGAGTACTACTTTTCAAATGGGACTCTTCAAGGCATTGAAAACTATCAATATGGCGTACTAGACGGACACAAGGAAATAAGAAAGGAAAACGGTAACTTAATTAATCAAGGCTCCTTCAAAAACGGGAAAAAACATGGTCTTTGGCAATTCTACCATGAAAACGGTCAATTATCGTCGGCAGAGCACTATGAAGCAGATCTTGCACAAGGAAGCGCTATAGCTTACTTTGACAATGGAAATAAGAAAAACGAAGGAGATTATTTAGATGACCTTAGAGAGGGTCCTTGGCGCTTTTATCATTCTAATGGAAAACTCTCTGCCTCTGGAGACTATCAAGAAGGAAAGTCGATTGGTCGCTGGAAGTATTATCGTGATGATGGTACAATAAGAAAGGAAGGTGAGGAATATGATGATGAAGGCCTCAATGAGTGGCTCTATTATGACAAAAATGGGAGGCTAAGTTCAAGCGGACCATTCGTTGATGGACTTCTGCATGGGATCCATTTGAATTACGATTCTATAGGAAATATCGAATCAGAGTCTATTTATTTCAAAGGCGTGGAGCAAAACTTCAACAATCTTTACGATAGCGTTGACAATCTTAGTTTGAACGGGAAATACAAGGAAGCAGAGCAGACACTAGTAGCAGCAGAGAAAGCTTACTACGATGAATTTGACAAGAACGCATTAAAAAAATCTGATCTATATGAACTCATTGCTACAGTGGCTAGAAGAAAAGGAGATTATAAGAAATCCATCAAATTCATAAAAAAATCGCTTGCTCAGACACTCAAATTCAAAGCAGACACCACTGCATGGTATACAGCTACATTGGATGATTTGGGAGACACCTACACAGCACAAAAAAATCATGAAAAGGCCTATCAAACATATCAAGAAGTGATAAGACTAATTGAGGCTCGTCCCAATGGGAAGTTCAGCGATGAGTACGCCAGATCCTTTAGGTACTACACCATCAAGCTAATGAATCTAGGTAGGCATGCAGAGGCCATCGAATTACTGCAAAAGGATTTAGCATTCAGGAAATCACTCCCCAACCAAAATATCAATATAGCTGCCATTCACTACAGCCTTATGGATGGCCTGTACCCCAATTTATCCCCTGAGCTAGACTCAGCAATTGCCAACTCTTTTCGTTTTCATGAAAAAAACAACATGCAAAATCATTGGGTCAATGCTAGTACTCACTATTTCAAGGCGCTTGTTTACAGGGATCAAAGCAAATTGGATAGCGCATATGGCCATTTCACGTCGTTCGTGCAAATTACTGCCTCCAATGGTGACACCATTGATATTGATTATGTAAATGCACTAATTCAATTGGGCAATTTTCATTATAATAAACTAGAATATGATGTAAGCAGGTCTTACTATTCTAGGGCTGGTGTCCTTGCAGAAAATCCCAAACTGAAGAATTCATGGATATACATTGACGTCATCAAAGTACTATCCAATCAATATTGGGTAGATGACGACTACCCAAATACCATCAAATACAGTCAACTGTTAACTGAGATAGCAACAGATTCATCCCGAATTGGACAAGGATTGTCAGGTCTGGGGTTAGCATATGATCAAATGGGTGAGAAATTCGTGAAAGACGCTGAAATGTATCATCGGAAAGCGATTGATATATTATCCGGATTCAAAAATTTCAGTAGTCATTTCATCAATGCAAACCTTCATTATGCCAGACATCTCAATAATCACGAGAGAGGAAACGAAGGAACCCGTGTATTAGAAAACATGAAGGATTACCTCCTTTCCTTTCATGAGGTTGATAGTTTTTATCTATATCGAGTGTATAGGGATTTATCGTCCGATTTTTACGAGAAATACAACTACGATTCCGCTATTTACTATGCTGAAAAAACGGTAAAAGAAATAGGAAGGAATCCAGGAAACAGCTTAAAGCAGTACCTAGAATCTTATCGACTTCTAGGATCCATTTACTCTGATCAAAACAAAGATGAAAAAGCTGGCACCTATTACTTCCAATATTTGAATGAGACAGAAAAATACTTAGGAAAAGAGAACGAATTCTATATGTATGCGCTGAAGAGGGTTGCTCAAAATTTTACAAAAAAATTCAATTCCACATCAGCGATCCAATACTACAATCAAGTGATTGAATTAGCAGTATCCTTGGGTGGAAAGACTACTTCGCTAAGCGCTCGAATTGAGCTGGCAGAAGAATTAATCAAGATTGAAAAATATACCGAAGCGCTTTCTGAACTAAATCATGTTCAAAATACCTATATCGAACTAAATGAGACTCATTCTTACAATTATACGTGGTGCCTAAGAATAAAAAGTCGTGCATATGAGAAATTAGATGACCAAAAAAATGCGGAAGATCAATTACTAAAAGGACTCGCTATTGTAGAAAAAATGTACTCACGTGACAACAGAGATTACGCATCTTATATCCGGAGAGTGGGTGAATTCTATCAGCGCAATAATGAAATAGAGCTTGCTTATCAATACGTAGCTCCTGCTTTTAAGATCATTGAAGACACCTATGGTGATGAGGTTCTCATCTACGCATGGTATGCAGAGACCATGAGTGAGATCCTGTATGATTTGGACGACTATGCTCAAGCAATCAACTTACTAGAAAAAGCTGCAAACATCTATCTGAAACACATAGGCGAAGGGGAAAATTACAGAGACGCCCAATATTCATTAGGACAGTTGCTGGCACAGCTCGGTCAGTATGAGAAATCGATTCAAGCGTTCGAGAAATCAAGAAATGCGGTACTTAAAGAGTATGGTCGATACTCATATGCATACACAGATGATACAGAGGAGATTGCACTTTCCTACCTACTCTGGGACAAAGAAAATGAGGCATTGAAGGAATTGAATGTTGTAAATAACTTATACGACAGTATGGGAGTCAAAAGATATTTATATGCCTCACTCTATAACCGTATGGGTTGGGCTATGCTTGATTTGAATAAGCTGGATGAGGGTAAAAGATACTATGAAAAGGCCATCCAAATTGCGGACAGCACATGGGGGAAAACATCTTCAAGCTCATCGGCTTATCGAAACAATCTAGCTATTTACTACCTGAGAAAAAGAGAATACGAAGAAGCTGAAAAGCTCTGGCTAGAAACAAAAGAAGAAACATATACTTCTGATTTGGACCGAGTGTCTTGGCTTTACAATTTTGCTGTACTCTACACTGCTTGGGACAAAATAGAACTTTCGAAATCCTACTGGGATGAAATCAATGACCTACTTATCAATAAAATCAAAGGCGACTTTCCCCTGCTGAGCGAAAGTGGTAAGGCTGCCTTCTGGGATGCCAACAAAAAGGGCTTTGAAATCTTCAATACTTACGCCGTAAAGTCATACTTGAAGGGCTACAGCAAGACAATTGGACAGATGTATGATAATCAATTGCAAACCAAATCCCTGCTTTTGAATTCCACTACAAAGGAACGAAAACGCATATTGAATAGTGGTGACAAGACGCTATTATCCGTTTACAATAGGTATGTAGATCTCAAGGATCAATTGGCCAAATACTATGGATATACCCAAAACGAACTTACAAAAGAGTCTATTGATATCGGGCAGCTGGAGATCCAAGCAGAGAGCTTAGAAAAAGCTTTGAGTATCAGTTCAACAGAGCAGAAAAAAGCTAGAGACGAGCGAAACTTTAACTGGAAAACCATTCAGAGGAATCTTCAACCAACAGAAGCTGCAATTGAGATCATTCGATATAGGTACTTTGACAATGCACTATCTGATTCAGTAATATATGCTGCGTTGATTCTCACTGCCAATACCAATGATGCGCCAATTTTGGAGATTTTACCAAACGGGGATTTCTTAGAGGGCAAAGCCATAAAAGCCTATCGCACTTCCATGAAATTCAAGGTGGAAGACAAGCGAAGCTATGAGGCTTTCTGGGCGACCATAGATCAGCACTTAAAAGGAATTTCTAATGTATACCTCTCTTCTGATGGAGTGTTTCACCAGCTTAATGTCGCCACACTTCAAGACACTGAGGGGCGTTTTATCAGCGAGAAATACAATACTAGATTGGTGTCGAGTACACGCACTATTGCTGAGGTAAAAAAGAGAAATCGGTCTAACTCAAGCAACACTGCCTACATTTTTGGGAATCCTAAGTTTGACCTATCTCACACTCTGATCCAAAGTGATCTAAAAGAAAGAGGTCTTACTAACACACAATCCTATACACGAGCAACTACACTAGACGACTTCTCCTTTTCTGAACTACCAGGAACCAAAGTGGAAACAGAAACGGTGAATGATGTTTTATCTCAGAACCAGTGGACTACCAATCTGTACTTAGGAGAAGATGCACTAGAGGAGGAATTAAAGCGAGTAGATAATCCAGGTATTCTGCACATAGCCACGCATGGTTTTTTCCTAGATCAACCAGATGAAGACAACTCGGAAATACAACTTGGTGTGCAAGCTGAAGCAAGTAGAAAAAATGCACTATTAAGATCTGGATTATTGATGACAGGTGCCACGCAAACTGCTAAGGGTGAGCAAGACAGTGCTATTGAGAATGGTATTTTCACCGCCTATGAAGCTATGAATCTGGACCTCTCCTCCACCGAAATAGTGATTCTTTCAGCATGTGAAACGGGACTTGGAGAGATCAAAAACGGAGAAGGTGTTTTTGGGTTGCAGCGAGCATTTCAGATAGCCGGAGCTAAATCCATTTTGATGAGTCTGTGGAAAGTAGATGATGCCGCCACTCAACTACTTATGACCTCCTTTTACAAGGCTTGGTTGAGTGGTGCTACGGAAACAAATGCCCTTCAGACGGCTCAAGAAATAGTGCGAGAGCAATATCCACATCCTAATTATTGGGGAGCGTTTGTGCTGATTGGAGGATGATTTATCTTCATTCTGTGAGTCAATCTGAACTTGTATTTTATAAAAAATACTATCTAAGTACTCATTGCAGGGGAGGAATGAAAGTTTGGCGAGGGTGTGCGGGCCATTGGGGAGAAGCTTTCAAACTTTCTTGAGTTTTTTGCTTCGTTTTTTTATCAAGAAAAAATGAAGTCTAAAATCCATAATTAAATGACTGTAATCGAAGTGCATGAAACTGAATTATAATTCACTGAAAAATCTCTAATCTCTAAATAGATTTGCACCAATGAACAAATTCAAATTCTTCGTTTCATTAATTGGATTATTTTTCGTGGGTGTTGTACTAGTTCAAAACGATATACCCAATTATGGATTTATCATTTTCTTCACGGCTTGTTTAGTCGTTTCACTTAGAAGAGTTTACCTGAAGCTAAACCCATGGATGATTGCTTCATTAAAAGATATTGAAAAGTACTTTAAGGAGCCATGATGTAAGGTTAAACTCAATACCGTGCGTCATTCCTGCGCAGGCAGGAATCTCAATAAAACATTCTTTACTCTGGCTTCCTCAACATCACTCCTACTCTACCTGCATCTACCACCATTTTTTGTTCTCCATTTTTCACCATCAAATGATAGCGCTGACCATTTAATTGAGGAAAAATAGTTAGCACTGTTTGCTCCTCTGACTTGATGTCATCTAATGTAATAATCGCGATTGGCTGAGTAGCACTCAAACTATCAAATTCTGGAAATCGTCCATTTGACATCATCTCATTCGCTTGAAAATATTCAAACTGATTGAGGTAATTAATCACTTCTGTGCTGTCGTTTGGTTGCTTCCCATTAACCAAGAAGAACTTATCTTCAAATTTGATTTCAAATGATGGAGATCCATTAGAATAGTCAACTTGCACTTTCTGTATAGTTCGCCAACTTCCATCAAAGACCAATCGATCTCTCCATTGATCAGGATGCAGATCAAATAGGTCAACCACATTATCTCGATAGCCTGGTACAGCCACTTCTTTCGCGATACCATTTGTAATGAAATAGGATTTGGTCTGTGTCGCATTGGATGCAAATTGGAATCGATAGCGACTATTAAAATCAAATTCCACTTCCACTTCGCCCATTACCTCTTGGCTCCAATTTTCAATTGTTCTCCCCACTTCGGCTCGTTCCAAGACGGAGATCAGTGTATTCACAAAGCCCTGATCCGCTTTATACGAATCATTCAATGTCCAGCCTTGTGCAGAACGCCGCAGCTTTACTTCTTGTCCATCAACCTCAAACTTTATCATGCTGACAGACTCCATGTCTTGCGCATTAAAATAGTTAGCTCGATCGGTTGTTGACTGGAATGAATCAGCAAAAAACAACCAAAGGTTAGCTACTAACAATATGACAATGAGGATGATATATTTTAGGCTTGTAGTCATCAAATTACTTGGCAAAAATTAAATATCACTTCTTTTAAACATAATCACCATACTATCAAACATCTGCATCAATTAGTTTTTATTAATTCAACTTAGTTGATGCTGAATTTTCTTTTCCTCATAAACCATTTCAATCCACCAATAAGTAAGATCAACAATACAGGCAATCCCAAGTTGATCACTTGCCACTTGGTTCTTTCCTGACTTACTTTCACTCGATCTAGAGGGCGAATTTTAACCTCTCTTGACCGAGTTTCAATCAGTCCAGATTCATCGGTCAAATAATCCAAGATGTTCAGGATAAAATCATCGTTGGCATAGGTTGTCTTCGTGTAAGGCTCCACCCCTAGCCCCAAAGGCTCCATCGTTTCAGGATCAATATCATTCCGAATAATATCACCATCGGCAATCACAATCACTTTACTATCTACACCTTTTGGAATAAAAGTAGATTTATCAAACCCTTTGGGAACCAAACGGTTGGCGTATAAAGAAGTAAACTTCCCTTCCAGTAAATATGCTACTGTTTTTGGCCCATCTGTAAATTTCTCAGGTCTCAATTTATCCCGTAAATCATTGTAAGCAACACGTACTGGAGGACCTATCTCTTTCGTATAGGTGCTCGTACTAAGCAATGGCGTTTTCTTAATTCCTTCCGCTCTCACTGTATCAATAGAGGAGATAAAACGACCTAGTATAGCATCCAGATTTCGTACAGATGGATGCTTAGAAAAATTCGTTAGTACTGGGAAGAATGGCCAAGGTATCATTTGAATTTGTGGCTGATCACCTACGTTTCCAGCCACTACAGGAGTCTGTCCACTGTTCACATCCAATACAAAATTTTGATTGATACGAACACCATACTTAAACAGTTGATCGGTCAAATTGGTCTCATAAGGAATAGCTACCGTTCCTTCTCCTCCTGCACTATCCATGCTCACACTCAAGGCGTCAATAAAGTAAACCAGCTTCCCTCCTCGCATTAAATACTGATCGATCAAATACTTCTCTTTTTCTGAAAATTTAGCTGTTGGTTTACCAATCACTATCGCATCGTATCCAACTAATTCTTTTCTGTTGTTCAATGAAACATTGAACAACTCAAACTTTGAAAGAACGGTACTTCTAAAACCTGCAATATCTAATGAATCCGGAGAGCCATGTCCTAGGATATATCCAATCTTTTTGGTGCCTCCACTCATCAGTTGAGAAATAGTAGAAGCCAATTCGTACTCAAGCGCCTCCGCACTTTGATTCAATATCGCCTCTGGTCCTGCAGCACTGTTTCCATTAATTAGATCAACTGGAAGTTCATTCATCCCTTGAGAAACCAATGCGCCAGGAAAAATCAGCTTCTCCATTTTATCCCCATCAGCATTTTTATAACTCAAATTCGTGGCTTGTATTCCTTTGTCTACCAAAGACTGATAGAACTGATTTCTGGCTTGGGTAGAATTTGCTTGAGATGGATCCGTGAATTTGTATTGAATTCTATTTCCTGACTCAATGGCAAACTGCTCTAGCATTTCTTCTATGGCAGTACCAAATCGCTCGAAATTAGAGGGCAATTCACCAGCTAAATACACTTCGAAGAAGACGTCCTCTTCCAGATTGGACAGCAGGGTTTTCGTCGATTCGGAAATGGTATATCGCCTCTCTTCCGTCAAATCAATTTGCACTTTAAATCGATCCGCTAATTGATTAACTAACCAAACGGAAAGAAGCACAGCGATGGTTTGTAGGATGAGATGTTGTTTGGCTATTTTCATCCTTTTTGTACATTTAGAATAATTCGAGTGATATACAAAATCAAGACCATCATCGATAGGAAATAGACCACATCGCTAAAGTCGATTAGACCTTTGCTTAAAATTTCATAGTGTGAAAGAATGCCTACACTCTTTATGAGGTAAGATGTGTCAGACCAAATATTGATG
>CAYGTD010000116.1:0-10714 GCA_964352725.1 uncultured Roseivirgaceae bacterium | reverse complement strand
TCCGATTTCACTCCTTTAACTAACAAATCACTAAGTTCTGTAGGAGGCACAGTAGTTCTCCTTTTTACTGTATCTAGCCAAGCTCCGTCCACGTCTATTTTGGCAGACAAGTCTCCATCCTTTGTATAGATGTTATGTCGGAAAGACCACTTAGATCCATCCTTTCTAAGTTTAGTAATGGTAAAGCCCACCTCAAACTCTTCATTCATCCTGATTTCTTTGAAGAATCGAGTGTCCTCTCTGAAAAGGATAGGCCCTACATTCATGGAAAGTAGTTTCTGAAAAGACATGCTAATTTCTTCGAAATACATTAACCGAGCCTGAGCGCAGTAGTCATTGTAGGCTGTATGACGCATGTGTCCATTGGGGTCTAAATCAGCCCAACGAACCCTGAATTTGTATTTTATCTCACTCACCTTTCTTCTCTTCTTTTTTCTTAGCGGCAGGTTTCTTTGCTGCTGGTTTTTTTGCTTTTGGAGCTGCGGCCTTTGGTGCTTTAACCTCTTTTTTAGCTTCCTCTTTCTTCGCTTCTTTCTTTTCAACTAAAACCTCTGGAGCTTCTTTCACCAACTGTGCATACCAGCTCACCACTTTCTTGATATCGGAAACATATACGCGTGATTCATCATAGTCAGGAAGTATAAACTTCATAAATGATTTTAATTCATCAGAAGAGCTATTCTTATCAAGGTCTGTATCTCCAGCAAACTCTGCGTGAATCTTTCTCATCACATCTTCTAGCGGAACTGCACCATCAGTATCAGTGGTGTAAATAGAGATCTCAGAAAGAATAGACACCTTATTCTGCATAGTGGCTACCATTTTCTTCTTATGCTCATCCATAGATTCCAAAATCACGCCAGTACGTGTTGGATTAATAATCTTGAATAAATTTCCCTTTCCTGATACGGATGCTATGTCGCTAAATTCCATGTGCTATTTTTTTAAGGCTGCAAAAATATCTTATTGAGTGATAGACTCATTAATCCTTCCAATAAAATTGAGAATTTCTTCTGCCCCAACCTTCTCGGTTGAGGAAGTAACGAAAGTTGGAGGCAAATCTTCCCACGATTCCTTTAGCTTTCTCTTATACCTCGCCACACTGGATTGCACCTGCACCTTACCCAGCTTATCTGCTTTTGTGAACACTATACTAAAAGGAATTCCCTCCTCTCCAAGCCAAGTGATAAACTCCAAATCAATTTTTTGAGGCTCATGCCGAATATCTATCAAAACAAATACACTTGCCAGATTTTGCCTTTGTCTGAGGTAATCATTGATCATTCCCTTCCACTTGGCTTTCTCTGTTTTGCTCACTTGTGCCCATCCATATCCTGGCAAATCCACCAAATACCAATCTTCATTGATAAAGAAATGATTGATCAATTGCGTTTTCCCAGGTGTAGAGGACGTCTTCGCTAATTTTTTTCTATTGGTCAATAGATTGATCAAACTGGATTTCCCCACATTTGATCGTCCTATGAAGGCGTATTCGGGAATAGTGGTCTCTGGACAACCCTCCACTTTTGGACTACTTATGACAAACTCAGCTGTTTTTATCTGCATTGGTAAGAAACTGTTAACAATTATACCCCACACGGGTTTAATCAACTAATATTGCGTCAAATTACAATTCCCTAAAAAAGAACTGTAATAACCGCAAAGCCATTTGGTATATACTTCAAATGAAATATAAAATGACTCAACTTCAGTTGATATGACGGTACTTCCTTACAAAGATAAGTCGGAGGCGAAGAAGAAGCAGGTTGCCGATATGTTTGATAGCATTTCAGGCAAATATGATTTCTTAAATCACTTCCTAAGCCTTGGAATAGACATCCGATGGAGAAAAAAAGCCATCAAGTATTTAGAAAAGGATCAACCAAAGCAAATATTGGATATTGCTACAGGAACAGGTGATTTTGCTATTGAGTCCCTGAAACTAAATCCCGAAAAAGTAATAGGGATTGATATCTCAGAGGGGATGCTTGGTGTAGGTCGAGAGAAAATGATCAAAAAAGGATTTTCTGAGATAATAGACATGCAGTCCGGAGATTCTGAAAACCTTCAATTTGAAGATAATAACTTCGATGCTGTGATCGTTGCATTCGGTGTGAGGAACTTTGAGAATTTAGAGAAAGGATTGAGTGAAATGAACCGGGTATTGAAACCAGGAGGAAAAGCGGTGATCTTGGAGTTTTCAAAACCTACCATTTTTCCTTTCAAGCAACTCTATCATTTTTATTTTCGCTGGGTATTGCCTAAAATAGGGAAGATTGTTTCAAAGGATAATGCCGCTTACACCTATTTACCTGAATCTGTCAACGAATTTCCTTTTGGGGATCAATTCTTAGAGATTCTGAATAAAACAGGATTCAAAAACACAACATGCAAACCATTAACCCTCGGTATCAGCTCCATTTATGTTGGAGAAAAGTAGTCATCTTTTTTCTGCTATTGGGGTTTGGATTTTCATCAATAGCTCAAAATAACCCCAAGGACAATCTCATCAACTATGAGAACCAATGGATTCATTACGGATTCCTAATTGGAGTTCATTCTTCCAAGTATGTTATCCGATATTCCGAAGCATTCACTACACCAGCCCAGGACACAGTTCATTCCATTATACCGGGCAACCTTGGAGGATTCAAGTTGGGATTTATTGCCAACATGAAGCTTAGTACTTACTTAGATTTCAGAGGATCTGTTACAGTAGGGTTTTACGAAAATGATCTACTTTATCGCTTTACCAATAACACGAGCCTTAGAGAGCTAAGAGACGCTACTCGTGTAGAGTTTCCTATGCTACTCAAATACAAATCAGCACGGAGAGGTAATATCGCCATGTATCTATTAGCTGGAGTAAATCCCTCCTTCGAAGCTCGATCCAAGGATAGCCGAGAGGACATAACTGAACGATTAGAACTTAAGAATTGGAACATGTCTATAGATGTCGGTGTAGGATTAGATATCTTCTATCCCTTCTTTAAATTTTCCCCAGAGCTTAGATACTCCTACGGATTAACCAACCAACTCACTGATGACCCTAACGATTTTAATGCTGGATTGAGCAGACTAACATCTCAAAATCTAGGAATATTTATCACATTTGAAGGGGGGCCAGACAGTAAGAATAAAGTGCGAAGTAGAACGAGAGGCGCAGGTCAGATCAAAAGTCATAAGAAAAGGAAGAAAAAATGAGTAAGCCCATTGCCCTAATTACGGGCGCTACAAGTGGCATAGGTGAAGCAACTGCCCGATTAATTGCCAAAGATTATCAATTAGTTCTTTGTGGAAGAAGAAGAGATCGTTTAGAGAAACTTCAAAATGAATTGAGTACCGATTGTCAACTTCTTTCATTTGACGTGAGAGATAAAGAAGGAGTATTTACTTCTATCAACTCTCTACCTAAGGAATGGAAACAAATAGATGTCCTCATCAACAATGCGGGTAATGCACACGGTCTTGACCTTATCCAAGATGGCGATGTAGATGATTGGGATGCTATGATGGATATCAATGTGAAAGGATTACTCTATGTAAGTAAAGCTGTCATCCCTCAAATGATTGAAAGAAAGAAAGGTCACATTGTTAATATTAGCTCCATTGCTGGTCTTGAAGTTTACACCAAAGGAAATGTTTATTGCGCCTCAAAACACGCAGTAGACGCACTTACAAAGGGGATGAGAATGGATTTAAATCCAGAAGGCATTAAAGTCACTTCCATCGATCCAGGTCTTGTGGAGACCGAATTCAGTGAGGTAAGATTCAAAGGAGACACGGAGAAAGCAAAACAAGTCTATCTAAATTATACTCCTCTTACCCCACACGATGTGGCTGAGACGATCGCTTTTGTATTAAGTAGGCCTGCTCACGTGATGATTGGTGATTTGTTGATTTTACCGACAGATCAAGCAAGTTCAACTATTGTAAATAAAAAAAGTTAATCTACCTTTGATTTTGTGGAAGCAATATTATTGAATACATCAGACTCAAAGAAAATTAAGAAGGCTCTGGCTTATCTTAAAGAAATTGGCATTTCATATTCAAAAATGAACAAGAAAGAAGTTGAAATATTTCTCAACAACTCAAATGAATTTTCCACAGAAGAATTAAATATCATATCGAAAAATGGTGAGGGTCTTTCTTTTCTTGCAGAAGAAGAAAACATTTATTCTGACAAGGATTTA
Organism: uncultured Roseivirgaceae bacterium; assembly: GCA_964352725.1. Taxonomy (GTDB): domain Bacteria; phylum Bacteroidota; class Bacteroidia; order Cytophagales; family Cyclobacteriaceae; genus Ekhidna. The sequence goes on along the minus strand of CAYGTD010000116.1, from coordinate 6,521 downwards.
AAGGTTAAATATTAATGAAGCGAGGCACAATCGTTTTAGCCAAATTTCCATTTACTGATCTTAAATCTGCTAAAAGAAGACCTGCTCTCATTATTTCCAACAATCCACAACAGGAAGATTTTATTGTCCTTTTTATTAGTACCAGAATACCTGAAATTCCATTTCCAACTGATTTTATTCTTGATTCAAACCAAACAGACTTTAAAGAATCAGGCTTAAAAACCAATTCAGTATTTAAAGCCGATAAAATCGCGACATTGAACAAATCAATATTCACTGGAGAGATTGGAAATCTTTCTGAAAAGACATTATTACAAATTGATCAACGACTAAAAATCTCATTGGGGATTAAATAAGTTTATGCAAAATATCTTAATCATTGGAGCAGGTAGATCTTCTACTTCTCTCATTGACTACCTCTTAGAACACTCCGTAAAAGAAAACTGGCAAATCACGATTGCCGAAAAAGACATAGAGTTAGCTCAGTCAAAAATAGAAGAACATTCAAACGCTAAGGCGATTCCCTTTGATGTGTTTGATAACGACATCCTTACCTCATCTATTCAGGAAAATGACTTGATCATTTCAATGCTTCCTGCCTCTTTGCACATTCATGTAGCTAAAAAATGTGCAGAATTGGGTAAGCATCTGCTAACAGCTTCTTACCTCACAAAAGAGATTAAAGCACTCAACAGTGACTTTGAAAAAGCAGGTAAGCTACTTATTATGGAAATGGGATTAGACCCTGGCATTGATCATATGTCAGCAATGCGTGTACTTGACCAGCTGAAAAGTGAGGGACACGAACTTACTGGATTCGAAACTTTTACTGGAGGCTTAGTAGCGGAGGAATCCGTGGGTGACAATCCATGGAAATATAAATTCACCTGGAACCCACGAAACGTGGTAATGGCAGGTCAAGGAACATGCAAGTTTATACAAGAAGGAAGGTATAAATACATCCCATATCAAAGGCTATTTCGTAGAACAGAGATGATCTACATTCCAAATCATGGCTACTTTGAAGGATATGCCAACAGAGATTCATTAGCCTACTTGGATGTGTACAAACTTCACGGAATCAAAACCCTTTACAGAGGCACCTTGAGAAGGCCTGGTTACTGTGCAGCGTGGGATGTCTTTGTACAGCTTGGGGCTACTGATGACACCTATCAAATGGAAAAAGTGTCTGAAATGACCCATCGTCAGTTTATCAACTCTTTTCTTTCATACAATCCTCAAGACTCAATTGAGTTGAAACTAGCTCACTATATGAATCTGGATATCGATTCTGAGATCATGTTTAAGTTGAAGTGGGCTGGAGTGTTTGATACTAAATTAGTTGGTCTGGAAAAAGGGACCCCTGCTCAGATTCTAGAACACATCTTGAAAAAGAAATGGTCTTTAGAGCCTGAAGATCGCGATATGATTGTCATGTGGCACAAGTTTAACTTTATTGCCGATGGACAGCCAAAACAAATAGAATCAAGCATGGTAGCTAAGGGGGACGATGAACTTAACACTGCTATGTCTAAGACAGTGGGTCTTCCTCTTGCCATTGCTGCAAAGCTCATTTTACAAGGAAAAATTGACCTAAGCGGGGTACATGTTCCTATTAGAAAGGAAATTTACAATCCTGTACTAGATGAGCTAAAAACGATGGGGCTAGATTTCGTAGAACGTGAGGTAGAACTTACTTGATCACATGAGCTTTGACGACTGAATCGATTTCCGCCATCACCTGATCGATTTGTGAAATATCATTTTGAAGGTGCTCTTCCATTATTTTCTGAAGGTGGGCTACAATTAATAGTTCCTCCTCCTTCTGTTCGCCACGTGCGAATCTGATTGAGTTCTGAAGATGATCCATCGCATGTTCTAGCGTGATATCTGCTTCTTTCATTTTACCTTCATTTATCAGTTTTTCAGAGACTCTTAAAGAAGCAAAGGCTAATGAATTCATTGCGTCAGCGAAAGCTTCATACATCAAATCATCATTGATATCTTCAGCTTTAATGTGATCTTCCACTATTTCTAAATCACCAATTGCTACCTCGATCGCCTGCATACTTACTTCATCACCATCCTTCTCTAACAGTTTCATCATTTCTATCGCATCGTCCAAAAATGCAATTGCTGCTAATTTTTTATGATCATGTAGCGACCTATCGGCAGTATTAATCAACAAATCCGGTTCAAGTGCTAAATCCGTAATGGTAGGATTTTCTTTTTTCTTTTCTCTTTCTAGCTTGAAATAAGCAAAGATGGAGACCAACACAATCACAAGAAAAAGTGCGTAGTATATATTTTTTACTTTCATTCTAAAGAATTTCTAATTCAAGATATCAATTATCTACGATAGTTTTTCGTATTCCGTGTCTACTTTCAAGTTTGAGCTTTCTGACGCTTTTACTGCCAGTTGATCACATCGCTCATTTTCTGGATGCCCGGCATGTCCCTTTATCCACTCGAAACGAACATCGTGAGGAGCTGCAGCTTTTAAATACCGCTCCCAAAGATCACGGTTTTTCTTGTCTTTAAAGTTCTTCTTCACCCAATTTATTAACCATCCTTTCATCACCGAATCGACCACATATTTACTATCAGACACAACAAGCACCTTCCAGCCGCTCTTCTTAATGGTTTCCAATCCAACAATTACGGCCATCAACTCCATTCGATTATTAGTGGTCAATCGAAATCCCTCCGAAAGCTCCTTCTCCTTATCACCGTATCGTAAGATAGCTCCATAGCCACCCGGGCCTGGGTTTCCTTTTGCTGCTCCATCTGTGAATATTTTTATCATGAAAGCAAGTGATTTTTAAATATTTTAATAGAAATGGCTAATAACACGATACCAAACACCTTCCTAATAACATTAAATCCTGCCTTTCCAATTTTACGCTCCAACCATCCACTTGTTTTTAGTACCAGATACACAAAAGCAAGATTTACTACTACTCCAACCAAAATATTAGCTGTAGTATATTCTGCCTTTAAAGAAATTAAGGTGGTCATTGTTCCAGCTCCTGCAATGAGTGGAAAAGCAAGTGGTACAATGGAGGCACTGCTTCCTGATTCGTCTGGATCAGGCTTGAAAAATTGTAAACCAAGTACCATTTCCATCCCTATAAAAAACATAATGATAGCTCCAGCGATAGCAAATGAAGAAATATCAATCCCAAAGAGTTTCAATATACTTTCTCCTAAAAAGAGAAATATAACCATGATAACACCTGAGACAATGGTCGCTTTACCTGATTTTAAATGACCAAATTTCTTTCTCAAATCTATGACAATGGGGATACTACCAAGAATATCAATCACCGAAAAAAGAATGAGCGAAACACTTAGAATTTCCTTAAAATTGAGCATTGAAATAAGTCGATTTGGTTGTTGGTAAAATCATTAACACAAAACTAATGCGAACACCAGCCGTTTTAGAATAAATTTTGTTCATTTTGCGGAAACAAAACTGCTCTGGCAAAGTCTTTGAACAAAAACTCGTTATACTGCCTTTAAAGACACAAAATACTGAACATGAAGAAGTTGAAGATATATTTCGTTTTATTATTCATTACCATCGGTGCATCAGCTCAGTCTGGATGGAACTGGCCAGAAGATGAAGGCAAGAATGCCATGGCTAAAGAAAAACAGGCTCACTATAAATTATTGATGGCAAAGAGTGAATTTCCACAAGCTCTTAATGCCTTAAAGTGGCTCTATATAAATACACCAGATTTGAACCCTTCCATCTACATAGATGGAGAAGATTGTATTGAAACGATACTTAAAAATGTAAAAGAACCTAGTAGAAAAACGCAGCTAGAGGATTCAATCCTTTGGATGTATGATCAGCGAATGGAATTCTTTGACAATGACGCTTCTACAATGGACAGAAAGGCCTATAAAGCATTTCAATTGTATTATAAAACAGCCTCCAAATATCCATACTTGGCTGATCTCTACGAAAAAGCGTATGAGATGAATGGGCCTGAAGTTTCCTACTTCAACCTTAATACCTACATGCTATTGGCTAAAAATTATCACCTCACTCAGCCTGACGCAATGACCGCTGAAAAAGTATTGGATATTCATTCTTTGATATCAGATGTCATTGAGCAGCAAAAAAATAGCGGTGGAAATCAGGAACGATTAGAAAAAGAACAAAACAAAACAGATGCCTGGCTAGAGTCCATTCCGGGAATTCTTACATGTGAGTTTATTGAAGAAAAGCTAGTTCCAAATTTTAGAGCAAATCCTACTGATTTAAATACAGCAAAGAAAATTTTTAAGTATTCTGTAAAAGCAAAGTGTACAGATCAACCCTATTTTTTGGAAGCAAGCGAACCAGTGTTCAAAGAGCAACCTTCTTTTGCTTTAGCAAGTGCCATTGGAAATAAGTATTTAGTAAATGGGGATTTAGCTAAAGGGATTCAATTTCATGAAGAAGCACAAAAACTAGCCACTACCAAACAAGATAAATATGATGCCCTCATGGGACAGGCAAATGGAGCTAGTAAGTTGGGAAACAAAACAAGAGCTAGAAAATTGGCCTATGAAGCATTGAGTGAAAAGCCTGGCGGATCAGAAGCTTATAATCTTATTGGCAACTTATACTTCACCAGTTTTGACGATTGCAAGGAACAAAAAAGTCAAGTTCAAGATAGAGCAGTGTTTATTGCTGCTTATGAAATGTATGAAAAAGCGGGCAACAAATCTCAAATGGAAGCAGCTGAAGCACAGTTTCCTTCGATAGAAAACATCTTTAGTGAAGGAAAAGAAGAAGGATCTAAAATCACCATTGGCTGCTGGATGAATGTGACTGTAGCTCTTAAAAGAAGATAATTACCGAATGAATCTGATCAAGTCAGCTCTTCTAGGAATACTCATTTTGTTTGGCTCCACAGTATACTCTCAACCTTATGTTTTGGTTTTGGGTATAGCTCAAGATGGCGGCTTCCCACATATTGGATGCCAAGCTGAATGTCAAAAAGCTCATAAGAATCCTGAACTGGCAAGGTATATCACCTCTTTAGCACTCGTTGATCCAGAGACTAAAAAGTGGTGGCTCTTTGAGGCAACTCCTGACTTAGATAAGCAACTTCACTATTTTCAAGAACTGACAAATGATGAATACGCCTATCTTCCAGAAGGTATTTTTCTAACTCATGCACATATAGGCCATTACACAGGTTTAATGTTTTTGGGAAGAGAAGCTTTAGGAGCTAAGAATGTGAATGTGTATGCGCTCCCCGAAATGATTCACTTTCTAACAAACAATGGGCCTTGGAGTCAATTAATTGATTTGAAAAATATCCTCCCAAACAATCATTTTGAGAATACTTCAGTTAGTTTGACTGCTGCCATATCAGTCAAGGCTTTTACTGTTCCACACAGAGACGAATTTTCAAAAACAGCTGGATTTAAGATTCTAGCGGCTGACAAATCCTATTTATTCATTCCTGATATAGATAAATGGAGCAAGTGGGAAACAAATATTGTGGAATTGGTGAAAGAAGTAGATTATGCCTTTCTTGATGCTACATTCTATGAAGAAGGCGAATTACCCAATAGAGCCATGTCCGAGGTGCCTCACCCCTTTGTTGCAGAGACCATATCCCTATTTAGGGATCAAAAAGAAACGGATAAGTCAAAAGTGCATTTCATCCATTTCAACCACACCAACCCTTTACTTTTTGACGAAAGGAAGAAATTGGAAACTGAAAAAATGGGATTTAATGTAGCGAAACAGGGGAAAGCTTATCAATAGATTAGCCTATTTCCGTTATAATCTGGCACTAGATTAAGCGAACTTTACGAAATCATTAGTTCATTTCAATCTGACTAGCGATCTTTGACCTCCTAATTTTAAAAAAAGCCTAATTATATGATCATAGCACCTCGTACCCGTGGATTTATCTGTCTTACTGCACATCCTGAAGGATGCGAAAAAAATGTCCTCAATCAGATCAACTATGTGAAGTCAAAAGCAAAAATTGATGGACCTAAAAAAGTGTTGGTGATTGGTGCTTCCACAGGATTTGGCTTGGCTTCAAGAATTTCAGCTGCATTTGGCTCGGAAGCTTCTACTATAGGTGTATTTTTTGAGAAACCACCCGTACCGGGTCGAACTGCTTCAGCAGGTTGGTACAATACGGCAGCCTTTGAAAAGCAAGCTCACATAGAAGGTCTATATGCCAAAAGCATCAATGGAGATGCCTTCTCTAATGAGATCAAACAACAAACGATAGATCTGATCAAGAAGGATTGGGGACAAGTTGATTTAGTCGTTTACAGTCTTGCCTCTCCTATGCGAATGCATCCTGATACTGGCGTCCGTTACAAATCTGTACTTAAGCCTATTGGACAAGATTTCTCCAACAAGACGGTGGATTTTCATACTGGTGAAGTTTCAGAAGTATCTATTGAAGCTGGCAATCAAGAAGACATTGACAATACGGTAGTAGTAATGGGTGGTGAAGATTGGACGATGTGGATGGATGCACTACAGAAAGAAG
>CAYGTD010000115.1:0-10749 GCA_964352725.1 uncultured Roseivirgaceae bacterium | reverse complement strand
ATTCCCCAAATTATCTGCAGTGTATTGGATAGCATAAGTTCTACCCGTTTCGTCTTCCGATTCCGATAGCATCTTCATCATTCTATTTTCTGTAAAGTAGCCTGTTGCCATTACTTCAGGAATATGTGTTTTTTTCATCCACTCAATCCAATCTTGCTCCACATCCTTATCTATGTTTACGGTTACATTATATAATATCATTTTATACTTTTATTAGGTTTGCTAAATAGTTAGAACGTAATACTAACGAGAATTTGTTTCAAACAATTATAGTAAGGCTGCTGTTTACCTAGGAATATGAGCGTTTATTCAATAAAAGATTTAGAACATTTTTCAGGTATCAAAGCGCATACCATTCGCATCTGGGAACAGCGATATGGTATATTCACACCTCAAAGAACCTCAACAAACATTCGATTCTACAGTGACGAAGACTTAAAGCTGATCTTAAATATTGCCTCTCTTCAACATTTCGGTTACAAGATTAGCAAGATTGTAGGGATGAATTGGGATGAACGACAAGAAACAGTTAGAAGGCTTAGTGTTGAGAATAAATCCTATCCAGATCAGGTAAATGAGCTCAGCGTAGCGATGATTGATTTGAACGAAACCTATTTCAACCAAATCCTTGATACAAGTGTTGACGAAATAGGACTTGAGCAGACGATGATGCAAATCATTTATCCATTTTTTCAAAAAATAGGAACGCTTTGGATAACCGATGCTATTAATCCAGCACAGGAGCATTTCATTTCTCATTTGGTGAGACAAAAAATAATTGTCATGACAAACCAGTTGGAATTCTCTGATTCAGGACCACTTTTCGTGCTCTTTCTTCCTGATAAGGAGCTCCATGAGCTAGGATTATTATTTGCCAATTTTATGATTCGTTCAAGAGGTTTAAAAACAATGTTTTTTGGTCAGATTGTTCCAATAGACGCCTTAGAAGAAGTTTATTTAGAAAAGAAACCAGAATACATGTTTAGCAGTATCACATCTAGCCCTCCAATTGATGAAATGCAGTCCTATATCAATACCCTTGGAAAGAAATTCAAGGAAACTAAAATTCTTTTAACGGGCCCTCAAGTAGTAAATCAAGGGTTTTCGTGTCCCGATAACGTTGAAATTCTTGGTCATTTTGATAGTTTAATCTCTTTGATTGATCAAACAGCTCAAGAAATCAAGGTTTAATCCACTAGAACACCATTTTATCATTTTGTTTAACAAATATTTTTTTATATTAAACAAAACATATACTTTTGTTTAACGTTTATAACTAAAAACTAAACAAAATGACAGCTCTTGAATTCGGATACCAAATCGATAATCTAACTCCAGCATTAAAGCCCTATGCATTAAAGCTTACTAGGGATGGTGAAGACGCTAATGATTTGTTACAGGAAACTGTTTACAAAGCATACTCCAATCGTACAAAATTCCAGACAGGGACTAACCTGAAGGCATGGATGTATACGATAATGAGAAATACTTTCATTACCAACTATCAGAGAATGGTAAGAAGAAAGACATTTATAGATACCACAGAAAATAATCATTTCATAAATTCAAGCAGCACGGCAATCAAAAATGATGCAGTGAGTAGCTTCGTAATGAATGATGTAAATAGCGCAATAGAAGATTTGAAGGATATGTATAAAATTCCTTTCACGTTATACTTCAAAGGATTTAAATATCACGAAATTGCAGAACGCTTGAGTATTCCTATCGGTACAGTGAAGAATAGAATTCACATCGCGAGAAAGGAACTCAAAGATGTACTGAGTGTATATGGAAACTAAAAAATTAAATAGTAGAGTTGTAGTTATAGGGGCCGGTTTTTCCGGCCTTTCTTGTGCATGCCATTTGGCAAAAAGAGGCTATAAAGTAACCATTCTTGAAAAAAATGATCAGCCGGGAGGACGGGCTAGAACATATTCAGAGAAAGGATTTACATGGGACATGGGCCCTTCTTGGTACTGGATGCCTGATGTATTCGATAAATTTTTTGGAGAGTTTGGAAAAAAAGTGAGTGACTACTATCAGCTTGATCGTCTTGACCCATCTTATCAAGTAAAGTTCAAAAATGAAGTGATAGACATTCCTGCCAGCATGGATGAGCTAGAAAAATTATTCGAAAGCATCGAAGTAGGTAGTAGCAAAAAACTGAGATCGTTTTTAAAACAAGCTGAGTTTAAATACAACGTAGGAGTAAGGGACTTGGTGTACAAACCAAGTAGATCTTTACTTGAATTTGTAGACACTAAATTGCTTCTTGGATTACTAAAAATGGATGTATTTACTTCCATTGCAAAACACGTTAGAAAACACTTTAAGGACGAACGATTAATTCAGCTTATGGAGTTCCCCATTTTGTTTTTGGGAGCCACGGCCGAAAATACCCCTGCCCTTTACAGTCTCATGAACTATGCAGACCTTTCACTTGGAACTTGGTATCCGCAGGGAGGAATGGGTTCTGTTGTTAATGGAATGGTAAAACTTTCAGAAGAATTAGGAGTAGAGATCAAGTATAACGAAGAAGTGAAGTCTTTTTCTTTTGATGGGAAAAAGGTAAAGGCTGTTGAAACACTTTCAGGAGAATTTGAATGTGATACGGTAGTTGCTAGCGCAGACTATCATCATGTAGATCAGCACATTCTTCCTGAGCAATTTCGCAATTACACAAAAAAATATTGGGATTCAAGAGTGATGGCTCCTTCATCTCTTCTCTTTTATATTGGTATTGACAAGGAGCTACCAAATTTGCAGCACCATACCTTGTTCTTTGATGAAGATTTTGGCCTTCATGCACATGAAATTTATGATGATCCTAAATGGCCAACGAAACCTTTACTCTATGTATCGGCTACTTCCAAGACGGATGATACAGTTGCCCCAAAAGGGAAGGAAAATTTAGTAATACTCATTCCAGTTGCTCCAGATATTGAAGATACAGAGGATACAAGAGAGAAGTACTTCGATATCATAATGGACAAGCTAGAAAATTTTACAGGGACTAGCATTAGAGACTCCATTCTATGTAAGAAAAGCTATGCTCACAAAGATTTTATTTCAGATTACCACTCCTTCAAAGGAAACGCTTATGGATTAGCCAATACCTTAAAACAGACAGCTATTTTAAAGCCCTCTCTGAAGAATCGAAAATTGAAAAACCTTTATTTCACCGGACAACTAACTGTGCCAGGTCCTGGAGTACCTCCTTCCTTGATTTCAGGTGAGGTGGTTGCAAGAGAAATCGAGAAGGATGGATTGAAATCACATAATTTATGACACTTGAGAATGATAAATTCTCAATAAATAAGCTCCTAATTTTTTGAGTTATTCAAGCTATTTTTAAGGCATGAGGGATCTTTACTCCAAAACAGCGCTGGATTGTAGTGAATTAATCACGAAAGCGTATAGTACGTCATTTTCATTAGGCATCCGCACGCTGGATAAAAAATATCATGAGGCTGTCTATGCCATTTATGGTTTTGTGAGATATGCGGATGAAATAGTAGATACATTTCATGATCATGACAAGAAAGAACTTTTAGATAGATTCAAGAGAGAAACTTTTATCTCGATAAAGGAGAAGATAAGTCTCAATCCTGTTCTTCATTCGTTCCAGTTGGTGATTAATGAATTCAATATTGATCATGATTTGATACATGCCTTTCTCTTCAGTATGGAAATGGATTTGGAGAAGAAGGATTATGAAGATGAAGATTATAAAACCTACATCTATGGCAGTGCTGAAGTTGTAGGTTTGATGTGTCTCAAAGTTTTTTGTGGAGGAAATGAGCAAGAATATCAACGTCTTTTAGCGCCAGCAAAAAATCTTGGAGCAGCATTCCAAAAGGTAAATTTTTTACGAGATATTAAAAGCGATTTTGACGAAAGGGGAAGAGTCTATTTTCCCCGAGTTGATTTCAATAAGTTTACCTCAGAAGACAAAAAAATGATTGAAGATGATATTGACAATGATTTCAATTTAGCTTTAGAGGGAATTAGAAATTTGCCAAAAGGAGCTCGGGCTGGCGTTTATTTGGCTTATGTATACTATTCAGTCTTGTTCAAGAAGATTAAAAACCTTTCGCCACAAACTATAAAGTCAAAGCGAGTCAGAGTGCCAGATACTCAAAAGATGTTACTACTTTTTAGGTGTTACTTTTTCCATAAACTTAATCACATCGTATGAAATGCCTTAGTGTCAAGAGGAACTTTGATACATGATCAGGTTGTTTGATATTTGGAATAAGAATTTTACTGATACAATAGATGTTTCAGTTTAGTTTTTGTTATTACTAATGATGAACATCAATTTTTACAATTTTTATAAATCTCGATTTTCGAAATGAACATATTGATAAACACACTTATTGTTATTGGAACATTTCTTTTTATGGAAGGCGTTGCATGGTTCACGCATAAATACATTATGCATGGATTTTTATGGAGCTGGCATAGATCTCATCATAAAGTGCATCCGCATGCATTGGAAATGAATGATCTCTTTGCTTTAGTTTTCAGTATACCCTCTATGGTTTGCATTTACGTTGGATATCCGAACCCCAATCTCACGTGGTTGTATTATATTGGAATTGGGATCCTCGCTTACGGACTTTTCTACTTTATTTTTCATGATATTATAGTACATAGAAGAATAAAAATCCCATTTAAAGCGAAAAGTAAATACATGAGGCGCTTGATCAAGGCTCATTACGTTCATCATGAAACACATGAAAAAGATGAAGGTGAATCTTTCGGGTTTCTCTATGCACCTAAGAAATACGATAAGTAACCATTACGTTTAAAATATAAATTGGCCTCTGGTAATATTATCATTTGATAAACTGGAGTGAATCGTTATATTTGATATGAGTTAAGGTTGAACTTAATTTTCAACAAATCAAAAAAAGCGAAATAATATTATGGCAGATCAAAAAAAGGAAGAAGAATGGGGGGCTATTAATGGCTTCTCCAACTATGAAATTTCCAATAGAGGAAAGATCAGAAGTAAAACAAGAAAGGTGTGGCACAAAGGGAGCAAGGTGCATATGAAGTTGCGTGGAAAACTAATGCGCCAGCGATGGAACAAAATATGCAAATGTTATTTCCTAGATCTTATTGATGACGATAAGAAAAGGAGAACAGTATACCCACACAAAGAGACAGCAAAAGTTTTTGTTTCAAATAATGAGGCTGAAAAGACAATGATTGTTCATATGGATAATAATCCAAGGAACAATTACTTCGAGAATCTTCAGTGGATGACTCCTTCGGAGCATATGAAGTGGCAATTCGAAGTTGGTAACAAAAATAATTATAAGGTGTGGAAGACCAGAAAGAAGAGATATAAGAATGGTTTCAAACCAGACACTGTATTGCCAGGAAGACCTAGAAAAGTGAAAGCGGAGGCTTAGAAAAGAAAAAAGGGATTCAATTGAATCCCTTTTTTTATGCGCTAACTAACCTAACCTAAAATTGCTTACGCAATATTTTACACTCACTAAAGATTAGCGTGATTTTTTACCAAAAATAGATTTGAGGTTTACTCTGCTGTCGCCAGCTCTATATGAACGTAAGAACGATCTTTTCGACCTTTTCTAAACGTTACTACACCATCACTTAAAGCGAAAAGTGTGTGATCTTTTCCAAGACCTACATTTTCACCCGGATGATGTTTTGTGCCACGCTGACGAACTATGATATTCCCAGCAATTGCTTTTTGTCCACCAAAGATTTTTACGCCAAGTCGTTTACTCTCTGACTCTCTTCCGTTTCGTGAACTACCTACACCTTTCTTATGTGCCATGAGATATTATCCTTTTATGTCTTCAATCAAAATTTTAGAAAATTGCTGTCTGTGACCATTCTTCACTTTGTAGCCTTTTCTTCTTTTCTTTTTGAATACGATTACTTTATCGCCTTTCAAGTGCTCTAATATTTTAGCAGAGACTTTAGCGCCTTTCACAGTAGGAGCACCCACCTTCACCTTGCCTTCATCATCTACTAACAACACTTTGTCAAAATCTACTTTTGACCCTTCCTTTCCCTCCATTAATGGAGCGTAAAGGAATTTATCTTTCTCTGCTTTATATTGCTTTCCAGCAATGTCTACTATTGCGTACATTTTTTGTCTCTTTTGAAAAAAGGATTGCAAAGATATAATTTCAATTCCAATATTCAAACATGTTATGCAGATAAAGTTGAGTTAAAAGATTTTTAATTTTTTTTTCACTTTTTTTCACCCCTCTCTAAGGTCTTTTTCATCAAAGTTATCGTTCCGAAATAGAAGGCTAACTTGTTTATAAACAACCGTTTATAAATTAAATTAAGAGTTACCTGAATAGAGACTTTGACCCGTAATAACTGCTTGGAATTCCGACCTCTTTTTTACAAATTTGTAAGTACGTCAAGAGAAAAAAATAAACCACTTTCGAAGGGCTGATCCCAAAGTTTGCAATGGCTTGTAAAAAACACAATATACGTGGAGTTGAAGGTTATTGTATTGTTGATAATGTAGCTGAACTAAATTAATTGTAGAAGAAACATGAACGAGACAGCAGTCACTAATGAACCAATCCTTGCTGAGAACAAAGATCGATTTGTTCTATTTCCAATCCAGCATAATGATATATGGGAGTTTTATAAGAAAGCAGAGGCCAGTTTCTGGACAGCTGAGGAGATTGACCTAAGTCAAGATCTTAAAGATTGGAAAGATACCATGACGGATGATGAAAAACATTTCATTAAACATGTGTTGGCATTCTTCGCTGCTAGTGATGGTATTGTAAATGAAAACCTTGCTGAAAATTTTGTTGCTGAAGTTCAATATACAGAAGCTAAATTTTTCTATGGGTTTCAGATCGCTGTAGAAAACATTCATTCTGAAACTTATTCTCTTTTAATAGATACCTATGTAAAGGATCCAAAAGAGAAGGATTATTTATTCAATGCCATTGAAACAATGGATTGTGTAAAGAAGAAAGCAGATTGGGCATTGAGATGGATAGATGAAGGATCGTTTGCCGAGCGAATTGTGTCGTTTGCTGCTGTAGAAGGGATCTTCTTCTCAGGTAGTTTCTGTTCTATTTATTGGTTAAAGAAAAGAGGTCTTATGCCAGGTCTTTCATTTTCAAATGAATTGATCTCAAGAGACGAAGGATTGCATTGTGATTTTGCGTGCTTATTATACAATAATCACATTGTAAATAAACTACCCGTTGAAACCGTGCATAAGATCATTCGGGATGCTGTTGAAATTGAAAAGGAATTCGTGACAGATGCACTTCCAGTAAAATTGATTGGAATGAATTCCGATTTAATGTGTGAATACATTGAATTTGTTGCTGACAGACTACTTTCTGAGTTAGGATGTCCTACCATATATAACTCTAAAAATCCATTTGACTTTATGGAAATGATCTCACTTCAAGGAAAGACCAATTTCTTCGAGAAAAGAGTGGGTGAATACCAGAAAGCCGGCGTTATGGATGGAGATAAAGAAAAAGCTCGATTTTCACTAGATGAAGATTTTTAAAAAAGTATTACCTAATCACGTTACACTATGTTAGTTGTTAAAAGAGACGGAAGAAGAGAATCAGTAAAATTTGATAAGATCACTGCACGAATTGAAAAATTGTGTGATGGACTTAATTCTGATTATGTAAAACCAGTAGAAATTGCCAAGAAGGTAATTGATGGATTGTATGATGGTGTATCCACGGTAGAGCTGGATAACTTGGCGGCAGAGACAGCCGCAACCATGACCACTCGTCATCCTGATTTTGCAAAGCTTGCTGCACGAATTTCGATATCAAATCTTCATAAAGTAACGGAGACATCTTTTTCTAATACAATGAAAAGGATGTATGAGCACATTAACCCTAAGACAGGAGCCAATGCGGCACTTCTTTCTACAGAAGTTTATGGAATCATTAGAGCTAATGCAAAAAGATTAGATGATGCCATAGACTACAATAGAGATTACAACTACGACTACTTTGGGTACAAGACATTAGAGCGTTCATACTTAATTACGCTTGATGGTAAAACAGTAGAGCGTCCTCAGCATTTGATTATGCGAGTGGCTGTAGGTATTCATGGAAATGATATTGATGCTGCTATTGAGACATACAACTTGATGTCTGAAAAGTGGTTTACACATGCAACTCCTACACTCTTTAACGCAGGTACGCCAAAACCTCAGCTTTCTTCTTGCTTTCTACTTTCTATGCAGGATGATAGTATTGATGGTATTTACGATACATTAAAGCAGTGTGCTAAGATTTCTCAATCAGCAGGAGGAATTGGACTAAGCATTCACAATGTAAGAGGAACAGGTTCATACATTAAAGGAACCAATGGTACTTCTAACGGGATTGTGCCTATGCTTCGAAACTTTGATATGACGGCTAGATACGTAGATCAAGGTGGAGGAAAAAGAAAAGGAAGCTTCGCTATTTATATAGAGCCATGGCATTCTGATATTTTTGACTTCCTTGATTTGAGAAAAAATCATGGTAAAGAGGAGATGAGAGCAAGAGATTTGTTTTACGCTCTTTGGATTCCAGATCTTTTCATGAAGCGTGTAGAAGAGAATGGTCAGTGGTCGTTATTCTGCCCTAATGAGTGTCCTGGTCTTTACGACAAATATGGTGACGAATTTGAGGCGCAGTATGAGAAGTATGAAAAGGAAGGAAGAGCAAGAAGAACATTAAAAGCACAAGAACTTTGGTTCGAAATCTTGGAAGCTCAGATTGAGACTGGTACTCCTTATATGCTGTTTAAAGATGCAGCTAACAAGAAATCAAATCAGAAGAATTTAGGAACAATCCGATCTAGTAATTTATGTACTGAGATCATGGAGTATACTTCTAAGGATGAGGTAGCTGTTTGTAACCTTGCATCTATTGCACTTTCTAAGTTTGTCATTGATGGTAAGTTTGATCATCAGAAACTTTATGAAATTACTAAAGTGGTTACTCGAAACCTGAACAAGGTAATTGATGTGAACTACTATCCAGTGAAAGAAGCGAAGACGTCTAACATGCGCCATAGACCGATTGGTATTGGTGTACAAGGATTAGCTGACGCATTCTTGCTATTGAAATTGCCATTTGAATCTGAGGAAGCTCAAAAACTGAATAGTGAAATCTTTGAGACACTTTATTTCGCAGCGATGGAAACATCCATGGAAATAGCTCAAATAGAAGGACCTTACGAGACTTTCAAAGGATCACCGGTATCAAAAGGTATTTTCCAATTTGATATGTGGGGAGTAACTCCGGATTCCAACAGATGGGACTGGTATGATCTGAAGCAAAAGGTGAAGAAACATGGAGTAAGAAACTCGCTACTTTTAGCTCCAATGCCTACAGCTTCTACTTCTCAGATACTTGGGAATAATGAGTGCTTTGAGCCTTATACTTCAAACCTCTACTTAAGAAGAGTGCTTTCAGGTGAATTCATTGTAGCGAACAAGCACTTGATGAGTGAATTGATTGACATGGGAATGTGGGATGAGCGGATGATGAATAGAATCAAAGCAGAGAATGGATCAATTCAAAACATTGCAGAAATTCCAGATGAAGTAAAAGAGAGATATAAGACAGTTTGGGAGATTTCTCAGAAAACCATTATCGATATGTCTGCCGCTAGGGGAGCATATATCTGTCAGAGTCAGAGCTTAAACATCCACCTAATTGATGCCAACTTCGGTAAGATGACTTCTATGCATTTTTATGCTTGGAAGAAAGGCTTGAAAACGGGCATGTATTACTTGAGAACAAAAGCAGCTACTGATGCTATTAAGTTCACCGTCTCAAAAGAGAAGGAGGAGCAGCCAAAGGAAGCAGTAGCGACCGTGACTCACACACAGAAGACGGTCGCAGTGACACAGGAACAACTTGATCAACAAGCAGCAATGCAATGCTCATTGGACGATCCGGAAGGATGCGAGATGTGTGGATCTTAACCCGAAAATCGGGTCTTATTCATTAGACTTTCGATTAGACTAGAAGGATCAAATTAAAATTCAAAAAACCTCATTCATTGATTTGGATGAGGTTTACTTTTTTATATGCTTTTGTAGCCATTCAACAACTTCTTCCTCTGATTTAGACCCAGCAGCAAGATCACTTATAAATAAAACAACTTCTTGTTCATCAATTACAATATCGATTCCATTTAATATCAAAAAGGTAAGCGCAGCAATAAACCCTGTTCTTTTATTTCCGTCCTGAAAAGGATGATTTCTAATGATTCCAAAAGCATAGGCTGCAGCACAATGAACTAAGGAAACTTTTTCATAAAGATGAAGATTTATTGGTCTATTCAATGCAGAATCTAATAATCCCTCATCCCTTATTCCTGACAAACCACCATGCTGAGATATTTGCTCATTATGAATAGCAAGAATTACTTCCCTGTTCAAAAATTTCACTTTGCTAACTCTCTAAGAGCATTTCTATGATCTTTCATCACTCTTCTTGCTATTGACATTTGCTCTTCAAATTCTGTATCGTAGGCGGTTATCTCTACTCCGTTTGGAGTATCTATAAAGTAAACAGTATCACCTTTCTCAACTTGCAACTTATCAAGAATCTCTTTTGAAAGAATGATGCCTGTTGATGATCCGACTGTTGTTATTTTAGCCTTTTTCATTTGACTAAATTATAATAATTGTTATAATATTTATGATTTATTTGCTCGTTTCTTAATCTCCTCAACGACTTCTGGATTCAA
>CAYGTD010000114.1:0-10763 GCA_964352725.1 uncultured Roseivirgaceae bacterium | reverse complement strand
ACTAATCTTCTGTTTTTATTTCATTCCAATCCTTCTCTTTGAAGTCCTTAATAATTCGTGCTTCTTCTTCCCTTGAAATCGCTTTCTCTTCCATCGTATTTTCTCTTAGTGTAATAAATCTTGCAGCGCAACCTCTAACGTAGAATATTGAAAATTAAATCCTAAATTTTCCAATTTTTTACTTGACACATTATTTCCTCCTATTAAAATATCAGCCATTTCTCCGACGATCAATCTTAAGGCGAATCCTGGCACATTTGGAAGCCACAATGGTTTGTTTAATTGCTTAGCTACAGCTTTTGTAAAATCCTTATTGGTAGTAGGGTTTGGACCTACACCATTTACGATTTCAGCCTCTCCTTTCTCCAAAAGAAATGCGAAAATAGCACACAAATCCTCAATGTGAATCCAGCTCAAGTATTGATTACCTGAAGCAAGTGGTGAGCCCACAAGCATTTTGATTGGTTTTGCCATCTCTTGCAAAGCTCCTCCTTTCCTGCTTAAAACGACTCCTATTCTAACTGCTGAATGTTTTACGCTAATTTCAGAAAACCTAGAAAGCTCCTTTTCCCAGTCTTCAACAACATCTGCCAAGAAGCCAGGACCTCTTTCTGAGTCCTCTTCTACTAAGCGATCTCCTGTATCCCAACCATAAATTCCTATGGCAGATGCAGAAATAAAGTGCTTCAAGTTGGGGTTGTACTTCTCTACGGACTGGCGTAAAAGCTTAGTTGAGTCTATTCTGCTATCATAAATTACTTTTTTCCAGCTATCAGACCATCTTTTGTCAGCCACTCCAGCACCTGCCAAATGAATAATAGCGTCCGCTGATGTAATCGCTTCCTTATCAATCTTTCCTGATTTGATGTCCCAATGAAATGTTTGGTAGGTTCCTTGCGTTGGATTACGTGAGAGATGAGTGACTTTAATGCCTTTTTCGGTAAGGAGTTTACTCAATGAAGTGCCTACAAGGCCTGTGCCGCCAGTAATGAGTACAGTCTTGATAGAGTGGCTTAAATTTGAAGAATCAGTCATGAGAAATTTACTTTATAGACATACATTCACTTTCCTGTTTTTGTTTGCTTTTACAGCGGCAATCTCTCAAAAAAACTTCAATTCTGCATTTGAGAAAACAAGTTTTGTCATTGAGGGGAAAACACTAGCAGGTTATAAGACCTATTTTGATTTCTCAAGGGAACAAGTACGTAAAGGTTGGTGGAAGTATTCAAGAGAGTTTGGTAGCCCCTTGGACATGAGAAAGTACTATAAGGTCATCATTCCTGCTTCATCCAATGAAGGTAATGTGGATCTGATGATTTATGCTATATCTACTGAAGTGGGTGAGAATTGTTCTTTTTTCTTAGGTGTTGAGAAGAAGCAATATGAATCGCAAGCGGCAAAATTGGTCAGGGATTTTAAGAAACAATTTTACATTGATTATTATTTAAGATTAATTGAGAAGAAGCAAGAAGAAGCAAAACAACTAAGTAATGAATATGACGGAAAAAAAGGAAAGAGAAAAAAGAAGCTGATTTTAGATGCTTTGGACAAAAAAAGAGCTGAAATAGACATCTTAAAAGGGGCAATAAAGGAGATAGAAAGGAAATAAAAAAAGGGAGCGCTGCTCCCTTTTTCATTATCCTCTATTGTTAAATCAAAAGTTATATGTGTATTTCAATGTGAATAATCTTCCAGGTGCTTGGAATGAAAAAGGTCTTTCTTCATCATTTAACCTATATATTAATTCATTTTCATCATTGAATAAGTTTTTTGCAGAAAGACTAACTGATGAATTTTGATCTTCACCAAAGCTCTTCGATAGCTGTAAGTTCAAACTATGAAATGGTCTTGTATATACCTCTGGAACATTAGATGCACTAACATACGTCAATGTTTCACCTTGGACATTGTAAGAAAGATTGGCCGTTATTCCATTTTCAGCAGATTCATAATTCAAAAAAGCATTGACAGAGTAAGGTGCTTGAAGACTCATGTTTCTATATCGCTCTACATTTTCTGATGTATTTCTGTAATCCACCTCACTTTGGTATTCGCTAAGCCCTCCTTTATTAACTGGAACCGTTTGTCTATCCACTCTTGAATAAACGAAAGAAAGGTTCGAGCCAAACATAATGTTTTGGAAATAGCTCCCTAAGAAGGAAAGTCTTTTTCTGAATTCGAATTCAGTTCCGAATGCTTGTGCATCTCCTACATTTCTAGGTGCAATTTGATTTGGAACATTGTCAAATGCCACTAGTGCGATATGATTTGTAAAATCTTTGTAAAAAAGAGATGCCGAAAACAACTCCCCTGGATTGAAAAAATACTCCCATCTCAAATCATAGTTATTAATCTCTGCTTGCTCTAAATCAATGTTTCCGCTAAAAATGATGGTGCTAATTGGATCTTGAAGGAATATTTCAGACTTCTCCTTAAAAGAAGGTCTTGCCAATGTCTTATTGAAGGAAGCTCTTAAATTCATATCATCATTTAATGAATAAATTAAGCTAAGTGATGGCAATAAGTTGGTCTCATTAAGTACTTCTTCATCCTCCAAAAATCCGCTAACTCCACTTACCTCGTCGAGAGTCACAACTCCTGAATAAAGCATTCTAATATTTTCTAAACGCACACCATAAATGGATTTTAGTTTTTCGGTTATTTTCATTTCATTCATCAAGTATGCAGCGTAATTTCTTTGTTTTCCTTGATAAGAATTAGCTGGATTCACTGTATTTTGAACAGCTAGTCCATTAGGCCTAGTATCACTAATAATATTGTCGTCTTCCAATAAATCATTTGGATTAGTGCTGTCAACATTCCCTGAATTTAAATTGGTGTAATCATAAAGGAAAACGTCAAAATCTCTTTCTCTGAAAGAGAATGCACCTCCGGCTTTCAATTTATTTCGATCGCTCAATTCATATTCAAGATCAACTCTCGCGCTCTCATTTACCTCTTCAAGATTTCTCCAAAATCGATTGATCAATCCACCATTTCTAAAGCCCAATTGACCATCATCTTCATTGATAGCTGTTTCTCGATAATCTGGTTCATACTGCTTGGAGAAAATGAGTGAATTAGTCCATGACAATCTCAAATCCCCAAATTGATGCTTACCATACGTGATATTGTTAAACATTGACCTTTCAGTATATGTCAAAATATCATTATACAAAAATGTTGGGTTATTAAGTGCGGAATTGTTTCTTGTCCTTTTAACAGCTTGATCAACACCGTTTTGAATGTTCAAAAAGGTAGTTCCTATCGTATGATTTTTTGTTTTAGCAGCAATTGATACAAGACCACTCCATAACACTTCATTCGTCGATAAATCACCTACTGCCGTGAAATCTCTAAGTAATACTACCTCAGATCCTGTAATATCCCGTTCATATCTTCTTCTTTCAAACCCTTCAAAATGATTGATTGTGTTGCTGTAAGTAAATAAAGCATTATATCCCCAAGTGAGTTTATCTCTGGTAATTTGATTCCTATGAGAAAAAGAGAATCCTGTATTCATAAAACTCGTAGTTCTTTCTCCCGCCAGATTTGAATTGAAAAGCTTAGTATTTGCATTATTAGAATCAATTATTTCATCTGGATTAACAGGTAAATCTCTATGGCCATTATCAAACCCTAAAAGGTCTGTAGATGAGCCATCATAGTTTAAATAATTAGAATTGAAATGCATATCTGGATTGAAACCTAAGCTTAAGGTTAATGATGTTGATTTTTCATCTGGAAATGACTTAGTTTGAATATCTATCAAACCTCCAGTGAAATCTCCTGTTAGATTAGGAGAAAAGGTTTTGTAAACCACTACATTTTCAAGAATACCTGTTGGGAAAATATCAATTTGTACATCGTTTCTATCTGGATCAAGTCCTGGAATTATCATCCCATTAATGGCTGTCTTGGTATATCTGTCTCCAAGTCCTCTCACATAAACATATCTTCCTGCCTGTACAGATACACCTGTTACCCTTCCCATCGCAGCAGACAAATTAGTATCTCCTACTTTTTTGAAAGTACTGGATGAAATACCATCCACAGTATTGATTGATTTTTTCTGAACCAATAACATTCCTATGTCATTGTCTCTGACTACTTCTGCTGTAACTGTTACAGTTGCTAATTGCTGGACATCTTCTCCTAGGACAATATCAAGCGATGTTGTTTGTCCTTCAGTAACTATTACATTTTCTTTAGTAATGGTGACAAAACCAACTGATTGAAAGGCGATACTATGGCTACCCACTGGTAGTGACAATGAGTAGTTCCCATCAAAATCAGCTACTGCCCCATTTGTGGTTCCCATTTTGACTACTGTGGCGCCAAATAAAGGCTCACCAGTAGATCCATCAATGACTTGACCTCTTAAAAATCCGTTTTGCGAGTATAGAGATGATGCTATAAAAATAGCGGCAATTAAAGTAATATTTTTCTTCATGTTGTTACGGTTTCACTTATGGTTTTAATTTAATGGGTCGATAAGTGAAGAGAAATTGTATGTTATTATAAACTACAAAAAGCACCAAGTAAACTTGGTGCTTGATTGTAATATGTGTTCTTGCTGTTTTACTCTTCGTCGAATGAACTAGTATAAATTTCAAAAGTTGCATTAACTGTATTGAATGTAAGATCAGCGTTGATTACATTGAGTGCAGCATCTTCTGTTTGCTCAAGAGACTCTGTATCAAATGCAGCAGATAATTTTATTTTTCCTCCGTTAGCATTAAAGTTTGATACAGCACCTTTTGCTTTTGATTTGAAATCACAAGTGATAGATGCTCCATCAACAGCTATTGCAGTTCCTTTTGTTAAAGTGAAAGTATCATCAAGTGTCCCTTCTCTACCATCTATTTCTAAAGCTTCATCGGAATCGCCATCTACATATATTGCATAATTAGAAACAGTTCCAGCGTAAGATTGATCAATGTCAATTGCATCGTCACCTACTTGAGCCACAAGTGCATAATCAACATCTACAGTACCACCAAAGAATTCGATTCCATCATCACTGTTAGCATATACTTCTATGTACTCGATTGTAGTTCCTGAACCAACACCACCAAGCGTAAATCCGTTGATTTCGTCCCCAGCTGCAGCATCAATTACGGCTCCACCATGTCTTATAGAAATGTATCTGAAAGTTCCAGAATTGTCAGCTGCATCAGAACCACCATATAATCCGTTGGTGTCATTTGCATCTACTCCTTCAATTTGAGGATTGTCAACTCTACCACTTACAGGAGCTTTTCCAAGAACTACTAAACCACCCCATTTACCCTTATCGGTAGCAACGAGAGTTCCATCATCATCAGTTGTCGTCATAATGATTGGCTGAGAAGCAGTTCCATTCGCCATCAATTTTCCACCTCTTGCAACCATCAAAACAGCTGCGTTCACACCAGAAAGAGCAGAATTACCTTCTATTCTTGTTCCGGCTTCAATGGTGAGTGTTACACCATCCAACACAGTGATTCTTCCGTCTAATTGATATACATTATCACTTGTCCAAATAACATCAGCAGCTATATTAGCTGCAACATTTACTCTGTTTGTTGCGATTGTTGCATCAGCAGCTCCCCTGTATTTAGTCCATCCAAAAGCAGCATCTATTTCACTGTTTGTCATTCCTGAGGCGGAAGCTGTAGTTGTAGCAACTGCATCTATAGCTGTTTGTGCCGCTTCAATAGCTTCCTCTTGTAATTCTGTTTGTGTCTTGCTTACTACGGTATCATCTTCTCCACATGAAACCATGCAAAGAGTTCCAGCTGTAAGTATCGCGATTGTGAATAATTTTTTCATTTCGTTTTAAAAAGTGATTTTGTGTTATTGTTTAAATCAATTCGTAATGCAAAAATGAAAAGTTGATGTTACCTCACGTCAACATGGCTGTTATGAAAGCGTTAAAGAATCAGGTGATTTGTTAAAATGATATTAGCAATGTTAAGGGTGTGTTATGCACAAGGTGTGGCTGGAATGAAAAAAGCCTGTCAAGATGGTCTTGGCAGGCTTTTTTCAAATTTGAAGAAGTTTACTTTCCGATATTCACTTTTGAAAGTAATGTCTTTATAATATCATGTGTAGATACTTCATCTGCTTCAGCTTCATAGTTGAGCAATATTCGATGATTCAACACATCATCGGCTATTTCCTTTACATCTTCTGGTAAGACATAGTCTCTCTGGTTGAAAAAGGCGATTGCTTTTGCAGCACGATTAAGGTTGATAGATGCTCTAGGAGAAGCTCCAAACTGGATATATTGTGCTTCATGATCTAGCTTGTACTCTTTCGGGTTTCTTGTTGCAAATACTAACTCAATAATGTATTTCTCGATGGATTCAGAAATAGTCACTTGATTGATCTCATTCCTGATAGAAAAAATATCTTCTTTCGTCAGTACTGTATTTACCTGTGGAGCAAAAGACATATTTGATATTCTTCTCATCACCTCCATTTCATCTGCTTTACTCAAATAATCAACATGTACTTTTAGCATGAAACGATCTACTTGTGCTTCTGGAAGAGGGTATGTTCCTTCTTGGTCAATAGGATTTTGGGTCGCCATTACTAAGAATGGTTTATCCAATTTAAATGTTTCTTCTCCTATGGAAACAGTCTTTTCCTGCATCGCCTCCAGAAGCGCAGATTGCACCTTAGCAGGAGATCGGTTGATCTCATCTGCTAGAATTAAATTAGCGAAAATAGGCCCTTTCTTTACTTCAAATTCAGCTTTTTGCTGATTGTAGATCATTGTACCAACCAAATCGGATGGAAGTAGATCTGGTGTGAATTGAATTCGCTGAAAGTCTAGTTTCAATACATCAGCTAGTGCATTTACTGTCAACGTTTTTGCCAACCCTGGTACACCTTCAAGTAGAATGTGTCCTTGTGTAAATAACCCAACCATTAAGCGGTTGACCATGTACTCCTGACCAATCACTACTTTTCCCACTTCAGAAATTACTTGACCGATCTTCTTCTGATGCTCCTTTTGTAAGTCCTTATCTATTGGTTGTACGTCCATTGTTTAATCCTTTGAATTTGCCTGCAAAAATATGCGATGATTTGAAATAGAAAAGTATGATTTTGAAGGTTGGGAAAAATGAAGGATTTACGGTGGTGGTGAGACAAAAAGAGATCGACTTATTACTCTTAGAATAACCCACCCCAACCCCTCCGAGGAAGGGATTAGATACTAATCATCTGCTGATGCACGTCTTCTTGTTTCTCCAGTGAAAGTACGTATTATAAGTCTTGTTCCTTTGTCATACGTGAAATAGCTCCAAATCCAGTTGTTTAATGTTATGAGTTTATTTCTAAATCCGATTAAATATAGGATGTGAATAAACATCCAAACCAACCAAGCAAAGAATCCTTTTAGATGAAGCCCACCAGGCATATCGACTACTGCTTTGTTTCTGCCCACAGTTGCCATTGAACCTTTATCTATATACCTGAACTTCTTCATGTCCTTTCCAGAGAGCATATGTTTAAAGTTCTTAGCCAAATGCTTCCCTTGCTGCATAGCAACTGGTGCTAGCATTGGATGTCCATTAGGTAAGTCTTTTGTTTGCATCATTGCTACATCGCCAATGGCAAAAACATTTTTCAAGTCCTTCACCTTATTGAATTCATCAACAAGTACTCTACTTCTCATCACTTTATCTTCATTGATTCCGCCCAAAATATTTCCCTTTACTCCTGCAGCCCAAATGACAGAGTCTGTTTTGATTTGACCTGAGTCCAGCGTCACCACACCGTTTTCGTATTCTTGAAGTTGAGTATTCAACTGAATTTCTACACCCATTTTCTCCAAGTACTCCTTACTATTCTCACCCGCTTTGTCACTCATACCATTTAATAGTCTTCCCGTTCCTTCTATTAAATGAATTCTCATTGATGAAAAATCTAGATCTGGGTAATCGCTAGGAAGAATATGATTTTTGAGTTCGGCTAACGCTCCGCAAACCTCTACTCCTGTAGGCCCTCCTCCCACTACTACCATGTTCATCATACTCTTCAGCTTCTCCTTATCCTGAACTAGGACAGCTTGCTCAAATAGCTGAAGAATATGACTCCTTACATCCAAAGCATGCACAACTCTTTTGAGAGGAAGTACTTTTTGCCTAAAATTTTTCTTTCCAAAATAGTTGGTGACAGAGCCATTGGCAATGACTAAATAATCATATCTGAGATTACCTACTTTGGTTTGTACCTCATTATTCTCAAAATCTACACCAACGACTTTCGTCATTCTAAAGATGTAATTGAAGTGACCTTCAAACGATTTTCTTAGTGGTCCAGAAATGGAATCAGGCTCTAAACCAGCCGTTGCTACTTGATAAAGCAATGGCTGAAATGTGTGAAAATTATTTCGGTCAAGCATTACTACTTGAGCCTTTACTTTTTTTAAGGATTTTGCTAACATTAATCCAGCGAAACCTCCACCAATGATTACAATTCTTGGATATTTGGTTTCAGGGATAGTGAGTTTTAGGTAGGATGGAATAGACATATTTCTGATTAAACGTGAAATATCCCCCTATCCGTTTCGCATACCTTCAGACCCATCTTAAAAGAGGTAATAATTTCCAGTGTCTAAACTATGGTTTAATTAGATGAATTCAGGATAATCTCAATTTATTTGAGAAAAGAGATAGAACATCTCAGTTGCTATTTGCTTACATCGTTCATCGTATTTGGAAGCCTCTTCTGGAGTACCATCAGCCACTTTTGGATCTTCATAGAGTAGTTTAATTCTTTTGGATGCACCCAGAACAACTGGGCATCCTGTGTCCGCTTCGGAGCAGGTCATAATTGCTACAAAACCGCTTATTGGATTGGGTTCATCATCGTATCTTTTTGAAAAGCAGACCATCGGTTTTGCTTCAGCAGATACCTTAACTCGGTACATTGGATTATCTCCTGATACGTCATCAATTTCAAATCCTGCTCGCTTTAATGCTGCAATAGCATTAGGATTGAAAGCTGTTGCTTCTGTCCCTCCTGAGTAGGTCTCCACCTCGATATTGCAATAGTCAGCCATCACTTGAGACCAGATTTGTCCAAGATGACTCCTTCGGGAATTATGGGTACAGATAAAATTTAAAGAAGGCTTTGCTACCGTCTTTAGATAAGTGGCTACTTCCTGCAATAACTCCTTTCTTTCCTCAGGGATTTCATTCGTCAAAGGCTTTAAAGAAGCGATGTACTCCTGGAGTCTAGGGTATAATTTCATTTAATAATTACGTTATTAAAAGTCACTTGAAGTATTATCTCCAAGCGACTTTTTAATGATCATTTTAACAACAAGCAGCAGCCTCCTTCTTTTCTGAAGGACTGCAACAAGGCGCATTTTCTAATTCCTCTCTGGAGCCAAAATCTTCCACGTCCTCTAGGAAATGATAGACTTCCCATTCATAGCCGTCAGGATCATTGACCCAAAATTTATCTTGAATAGCAAAGCAACAAGAAGTTCCTTCTTCTTCCAACTTCACTAGCTTATTTCCTCTCGCCAGATTCAATTTGTCGTTGAGTTCGTCTTTGGTCTTCACTTGAATCCCAAAGTGACCAACTTCTGCATTGACCTTTTCAGGATTTTGAATAAAAGAAATGGTCAACGCCGGAGCATCCAACTCATATTTAGCATAACCCTCCTTCACCTTAGCGGCAGGCTGGTTGAAAAACTTGTTATAAAACAGGACAGTCTCATCGATTGACTTCACATTTAATGAGATATGTGTCCTTGGAAATACATTTTTTGTGTTCAAAATTATTCAATTTAGTTTAACATTTATATATCGTTATATTACGATGGATTAATTTAAATTTTTTTAACAGCAATTAGGATTGAACTGATCAAAAAGACCTTGCAATCGATTCTTCACTACAGCCCAAGTCTTAGGTTCAATGCAATAACACATAGAAGTTCCCTCCACTGTCCCTTGAATCAAACCCACACTTTTTAGTTCGTTCAGATGCTGAGAAATAGTTGCTTGTGCTAATCCCAATTCTTCCACCAAATCACTATTGATGCATTGATTGGCTTTTAGCAAGTGTTCCAAAATGGCAATCCGAGCAGGATGAGCAAATGCCTTAGCTATTAATGCCAGTTCGTTTTGTTCTTGTGTAAATAAATCAGTTTTGCTAACTCCCATATCGTAATATTACGATGAATTGACCGGATAGTTATGTTGTAATAAAGAAAATGTTTAAAAAAGTGTTAAATGAACTATTTGGTAGCTTTCTTAATGAGAAAGAATAAAATTCATAACACTGGGTTGAAGCAAGTGTTACTTTGAGATTATTCCTTCAACTGTCAATTCTCTGAATAGCCCCCGAGCATATGTGGGAGAATAGGCTTCTATTTCAGAACCATTCATAGCATAGGATCTCCCTGACCAAACTAGTGTTCCTCCTTTTAACTCATAAAAATTGGTTTCAAAAAAGTACTTGGAATAACCCGCAAAATATCCAGGACGATACACTAGATCATAAGTCTGAGCATAGTAGTTTCTAAACCTATCGTAATAGACTAGTGGCTCATAATTGGCTGAAGGAGGAATATATCGTGCTGCTTTTACATCAATCAAAGTGACGGTCACAATTCCATCAAATCCTTTGTCCCTCAAACGAGCTTTGAATCGCTCCACATCTTCAAAAGGTTTACCCAATTCTGGCGGAAACATAGAGATGCCATTCGTGGCTTTCATCCCGTTTTTCCTGGCTGCATATACAAGATCATCTTCAAT
>CAYGTD010000113.1:0-10783 GCA_964352725.1 uncultured Roseivirgaceae bacterium | reverse complement strand
CTCTGATTTTTTCTATTTGAGCCCGTTCAGCTTCTTCCTTAGCCAGAAGCATTTCCTTTTCTGCAAGCTCATTTTGCTTCATCTTTTGACTATTGTCGGGGACAACAATCTCCCTTATCTGAGGCTTGAATTTATAATTATCAATAAAAGGTTTTGGATCTACTTGACCTACTCCATTCTCGATTACTTCATAATGTAAATGTGGTGCAGTGGAAGCTCCAGAGTTTCCAGATAATCCTATCAGCTGTCCCTTTTTAACTTTATCTCCTTTCTTCACATTAAAGGCTGAGAGTTGAGCATACCTTGTTTGGTACACATCTCCGTGAGAAATAGAGATCATTTTTCCATATCCAGAAGTAGAAGATTTAATTTCATCTACAACTCCATCTGCCGTCGCTAATACTTCACTTCCTATTTCACATGAAAAATCAACTCCTAAGTGCATCTTCTTTACCTTGTAGACAGGATGAATTCTCATACCAAATCCAGAGGTCAAACGCACTAAGTCCGTTTTCTTTAATGGTGAAATAGAAGGAATATAATCTTGCTGTTCCCAATTAATCTCTGGAAGTGAAAAATCGTTTATTGGACCAATAATATTGGCAATTCCATTCCCAACATTTTCAATGGGCTTCATGGTCTCCTTGCCCGAAAAAGCAAAAATCATGGCTAATGTCAGGGGTGCCACTACTAAGTATATCCACCTTGACTTTTTGTTTTGTTTGTTCATCATCACAATTCTTTTTTTAATTAATGAAAAATTGAAATGACTCACCATCCCTGAATATTGAGGCGTTTGTAGTTGTGAGAATAAAATCTCTTGGTAGCGAATCGGATCCTTGAAACGATTCACTACGGCTTCATCTGCCTGATATTCGTGAATTTCGATGAGCGCATTTCGATACAAGTACATGAAGGGATTGAACCAAAACAGCGAAACAACGAAATCCAAAAGCAGTCGATCCAACGAGTGGCGCTGCTTCACATGCACACATTCATGAGCTAACACCTGATCAAAATCATCCGAATCAAACAACGACTCTGGAATAAACACATTTGAAAAGAAGCTAAACGGTCTAGAATGTGATGTTTTAAATAATTTAAACCAATAGTTTTTGATAGCGATAGAATGCGCCTTTAGTCTTTGAATAATGGCTAATGACACGATGGACCTGACCAAAAAGAAAACGGTAATGCCAATATAAATCAATGGAATAATAAACCAATAGGAAGTGTCTGACTCGTTATTAATGATGGGAGCCATCACCACTTCGTAATCGACAACAGGTTCTGATAGCCATGTAATCACTAAATCGTTTTGAGAAACGATGGGAATACTTTCTGCAGTTGGCAGCTCAATAAAAGGGATAATAAAAGCCAAACATAGACTCGAAAGAAGGAAAAGCCTGTTCAGCTGATGACGAAGAGAGTTTTTCAAAAATAGCCTATAAAACAGAAACAAGACGCCTTGAATCATTAGCACTTTTAGCAGATATATGATGGCTTCCGTCATGACTTTCTTTGCTCAATCTGGTCATCAATCAATTTTCTAATTTCTTGCAACTCACCTACGGAGAGTTCTTTTTGACTAGCAAAGAAAGAAGCAAATTGCTTGGGAGAATTATCGAAAAAATTACTCAGCAAGCCGTTCATAGATTGTTGTGAGTATTTTTCTTTAGATATAAGAGGAAAGTACTCTCTTGATTTGCCATGGGTGTCAAATCCTACAAATTTCTTTTTTACCAACACGTTCACTACCGTAGAAATAGTGGTATAAGCTGGACGTGGTTCAGGATACTGTTCCACAATGTCTTTTAAGTACGCTTTCTTGATGTCCCAGAGGTGATGCATTAGTTGCTCCTCTGCTTTGGTCAATTCCTTCATACCACAATACTATAACTATAATTATAATTATACAACTATTTTTATAGTTATAATTCTTGCAAAATTTATCTACTCTTCAGTTGTTGCTCCTACTAATTTTGCGAAATCAAGGATATTGATATTTGCTCCAATGGTAAATGACTTATTCTTTCCAAAATCAAAACCAATCAATAATTTTTCTGCAAGGATGGCTCCTATGCCTATAGAACCCTGTAAGTCATTGGCATTGTTATTTTCAACGAAACTGCCATAAATACCAAAGCCAATAAATCGCGTGTCTTGAGGGCGCTTATTTTCCAATAGATAGAAAGCTCCAACAGTGATCCCCCCTAATAAATTATGACGAGGAGTAGTAGCGTCTCCATCATCTTTCAATTTATATTTAATGCCATTCAGTCCTGCGCTTATCATGATTCGCTCCACAGGAGGCCTTTTTATATATCCGATGTATGTTTTTCGTTGATCGTCTTCCGTTTTAAATTCTACTCTAAATTCCTCTCCAGTATTGATCCCGATTGGAAAAATCTCTAGTGGTTCAGGATTTTTAAACCTTAATATATGTTCTGAACCCTTAGCCACTCCATCCTTGCCATAGAGCTGTATTTTGATGGACTGACTACTCTTATTAGCTACGAGTTGATCACTTTTTTCAATAATCAAATTGTCTCCATATTCCAGCTTGATGATGGGCTGTTTATCTAAAATCAGCTCATTCTTTATATCAAAAGTACTTTCAGGTTTATCCCAATCAGAAACATTAAGTTCTATAGAGTAAAGAAAGTGAGATTTAATATTCACACTTAACTTCACCTGATCATCTCCAAAATCATTGGACAATTTAAATTTGCCATGTCCATCGCTGATGTCTCTATCAATGATGTTCAGTCCTTCTTGACTTTCTGTCAATGTGGCGCCTTCTTCTTTCTCATCAAAATAAATATCATATTCAATATTGGATCTTATTTCAAGTCTTTCATCAACAAACTGTGGCTGACGTATGATTTGGTCTATTTGTCCCAGCCATATTTGAGCTCCATGACTCAATTTGAATTTGATATTGCTTCCATTCTTTTCACGCGGAATCGTGATTTCTGCAAATAATTTATCACTTGTTGAAGTACCAGAATTTACCGTAATAGGCAGTGCAATATCATCCCCATTTAAAAATAGTTGATAGTTGTCCCAATCTCTAGTAGGAAAATCATTGCTAATTCTCCCAATAATCACCTCTGTTGTTACACCTGAAACAAGAGGCTTATTTTCAGCTCTTGCTACGATTGTTGCTGTTTCACTGGTTGGACCCACCCTTACAGTAAATTCATTGCTAGACTGCCCATCACCATTTCTAATAAAGACTTTGAAGCTAGTGTTAACTACATGATCTGGTAACGCCAATCCTACCATAGCCTCCACTTCACCGAAAGTCCTATGTTCTTTTAATGAAAAACAATTTTCCTCCACATAACATGAACCAGGCTCAATACACTTTACACACAATACACCATTAGGTGATATATTAGATCCAGTGATTTTTACGGGAACCACAGATTTTTTTTTGATGTAGGAAATTCTTTTAGCACTTTCTATAGAAGGTATGTTTCCATTTACTTTGACAGGAACCCCTACTGCACCATAGTCACTATGTGTCACATTCAGTTTTTGATCACCCAGTTTAATTTTTTTCAATTCCTCTCCAGCTACTATTAATGTAGCTTCTAGTTCTGTCAGTGATATCTTTCTGACTTCTAATTTCCTGTCCTGAAATTCCACACTCGGTACTTCAAAAAAAGGTCCACCAGAAAGTTTCATGCTAACTTTTAGCGGTACTCGATAATCATGATAAATTTCATTGAATGGAGTGCTATTTTGAATTATCACAAGATCAATAGTTGGCTTTGGGGCCTTAATATGCAACTCTACTATATGGTCTGCAACCCCTCCTTTTTTAATTTGGAAAGATATCTTTCCAGGCTTGTATCCTTCCAATACATCAAATTGCAATTTCCATGGTTGCCCAGATTCCATTACAGGAAGAATGCGTAGTTGATTTGAAGGTAAAACGCTACCCAGTGAATAAGTACTGTCGTAAACGACATTTATGTTGTCATTAAAGTCGATCGTCAAAGAAGACATTATCTGATTATAAATAATAGGTTCCAGTTTATAGGTTACTGGTGGTTTCGAAGATTGAGCCAATGCATGTGACGCCAATAAAAGGAAAAATGTGATTTTTACTGATTTAATCAGAAGTTTTTTGAAGTTGTTCATAGTGAGTGTGGTTGGTAATAGAGATTAAATTTGAAGATAAATAGCTCATATGACAATACCTCCCAAGGGGTAAATGTAAAATATTACATCACCAAAGCTGCAGCGCCCAAAATAGCTGCGTCATTGAGTGGTAATTCAGATTTAAGAATCTTGATTTTTCCTTTGTACAAATTATGAATATTCGCTTCCATAGTTTCTTTCAAATTAGGAAAGAAGAGATCGCTTGCTTCTGCAATGCCGCCAAAGAAGATATATGCCTCTGGACTTGTGTAAGTAGCCGCATCTGCCAGCTTTAGCCCTAACCACTCTCCAGTTTTCTGATACACTTCTTGGCTTATTTCATCTCCAGCCTCTGCTTTTTCAGCTATTTCCTTCGGGGTTAAATCTTCTGTTCCACCTAAGTCACGATACGTTTCTTTTATACCACGCAATGAGACATAGGCTTCCAGACATCCTTTTCTTCCACAAGTGCAACCTCTTCCATTTGGTACAACTACTGCATGTCCTAATTCGCCAGCAAACCCATCATGACCATAAATTATCTGACCTCCAGAAACAATCCCGCTTCCAAGTCCAGTACCAAGCGTAATGAACATAAAATCATTCATTAACTTGGCAGCACCAAATTGTTTTTCGCCGATTGCTCCAGCATTTGCATCATTGGTCAATACTGTCCTACACCCTACCAATTCCTGTAAGGGAAATGCGATGGGATGAACTGCTTTCCAAGGCATATTGGGTGCCAATTCAATAGTGCCGTTATAAAAATTCCCGTTGGGAGCGCCAATCCCTACGCCTTCTAATCGACAGTTGTTCTGTGATGAAAGTTGTTGGATGCAAGTTGCCATTGCTTCTATGAATACTTCTATTGGGTCAGAAGCAAAATCAGCAATTTTAAGATGTAATCTATCAATGATCTTACCTTCCTCCGATACCAATCCAATGGTAGTGTTCGTGCCACCAATATCTATACCTACAAAATACTTCATGGCTTTTGCTGATAGCCCTTATATCCGTACCACGCGATGTAAGCAAAGCATACAATGGTGATGAGAAAGGAATTGTGCAAACCGAACGAACTATCAGCAATCAATCCTTGAAGTGGTGGAATGAGTGCTCCACCCACAATGGCAGCCACCAGGATTCCAGATCCTTTACTTGTTTGAACTCCTAAATCAGCGATGGCTAAGGTGAAAATATTACTCCACATAATGGACAAGAAGAGTCCTGTTGCGATCAATAACCACATGGCCATATAACCACCAGAGAGACTAAACCCAATCATCAAAGCGATACAAATCAAGGCAGAAATGGTCAGCAGTTTATGACTAGAAATGTACTTCAAAATGTATGCTCCTCCCAATCGACCTAACATCAAACCACCCCAATAGAAAGGTAAATACCTCGCTCCAATCTCTCTAAATTTTGCTGTTTGACTTTCCAAATCCGTCAAGCCAACGATATAAGATTGATACTGAGCCAACGTCGGGAAAACATCTTCACTTAAGTAAATCACTAAGAACGAAGCAATGGTCACCTCTGCTCCCACATATAGAAAAATAGCCAGAGCCCCCTTTACCAAATGCGATTGCTGCCAAATACTTTTTCCTTCACTTTCGCTTTGTTCATCAGGCACCTCTACTACTTCAGGTAGTTTCAGAAACATAAAAATCACAGATAATAAAAGAAGCAATCCTCCCAGAATCAAATACGGCTTCTGCACAGCTTCCGCTTGCTCATCAGGACTAAGTCCTGCTAAACCTCTCAATATAAAATAGCTACCAGCAAGTGGTGCAATCATCTTTGCCACACTGTTAAATCCTTGAGCCAGATTCAGCCGATTAGAAGCTTTTTCTGGTACACCCAGTCGAGCCACATACGGATTGGCAGCTACTTGTAGTAAGGTCACTCCTGATGCCAAAACAAAGATCGCACCTAAAAAAAATGGATACGAAATCAATGCCGAAGCGGGATAAAACAACCAACTACCAATTGCCATCACGATCAACCCAACAATGATCCCTCGATGATACCCAATTTTGTTGAGCAGCCAAGAAGAAGGTAAACTCACACAAAAGAAAGCAATAAAAAAGGCAAATTGAACCAGTGCAGCTTGGAAGTTATTGAGACTAAATAGCCCTTTGAGATAGGGAATAAGTGCACCATCCAATTCGGTCAAAAATCCCCAGGTAAAGAAAAGCACCACCATGTAGAACATGGAAGTGCCGTAGTTCTGTTTAGTCATTTAGTAATGATTTAGAATCAATCAATTCATTTTTTCCGTCTACCATTTCGGCATAGTTGAACCACTTATGGATTGCGTATGCTCCTGTATTTCCCGCTTTGTCCATCGCTAAATAACCCACTTGAAAATCTTTATAATCTGGCATTTTATCTACTATTCTTTGCACCGCAAGTTCGCAAGCTTCCTGTGCCGTCTTTCCTTGTCTAATCAATTCCACCACTAAAAATGAACCTACGGTCTTAAGCATTAACTCGCCCATGCCCGTTGCTACTGCTGCGCCATAATCATTGTCGACAAAAAGTCCTGCACCTATCACAGGGGAGTCTCCTACTCTTCCATGCATCTTGTATGCTAAACCACTGGTCGTGCATGATCCTGATAAATTTCCTTTTGCGTCTTGACAAATCATACCAATGGTATCATGATTTTCTACATTGATGACGGGATCATAATTGGATGTTTTTCGCCATTCTTCCCACGCCTTTCTAGATCCTTCCGTCATCAAATCCTCCTCTACAAACCCTTGATCTAATGCAAATCGCTTGGCTCCTTCACCAGCCAACATCACATGAGGTGTTTCCTCCATGACTTTCCGAGCTACAGCAATGGGGTGCTTAATATTCTGAAGAAATGAAACAGAACCTGCATTGCCTAAATGATCCATAATGCAAGCATCCAATGTTACATTTCCATCTCGATCGGGTGCACCACCAATTCCTACTGACGTATTCTCTGGGTCGGCTTCTATAACCATGACTCCTTTCTCAGCTCCATCTAAAGCTGAACCACCAGCCATCATCACTTGCATGGCTTCTTCGTTGGCTTGAATTCCATGATTCCAAGTGCTAATCACTTTGGGCGTAGTTGACCTTACCAACTCTTTAGGCTTATGCTCAGCACAGGCAGCTCCTACCAATCCAATTCCTGCTGTAGCAGCAACCGTATTTTTCAAAAATTTTCTTCGCGTACTCATGGGTGAGTGGGTTAATTAATGACTATTTCATCAGCAAAAATCCACGACTTTCCGCCAGCTCCTTTATGATCTGATGGACAAACGCCTCTGTTCTTCGCTACAATTTTCACATATTTCGCATTGGCTGTCTTAGTTGTGCCAAAGTCTTTCAAAACCACTCCTTTCTGTCTGTAAGGAGTCTCATTTTCAATGGTTTCCAATAGTTGGAATGATTTGCCATCTCGAGAAACATAGATCGCAACTTCCAAAGGCATAAAGATCCATGCGTTCTCATCCTGTAAGAATCCAATCTTAATTTCATTGATAGATCGAGGCTGCTCCAACTCCACGATGGCTTCCAAATTGACTCCTTCATAACCCTGCCATGCTCCCGTTCTAAAATCCTCTTTCCCTCTTATGAAATCGATCAACGCCATGTCGCCTCCTGCTGTATAATGATTGGCATATTGTGTTTGAATATCAATTTTCCTGTTCTGAGGAATTTTCAAAAATTCACTCTTCCCTTTCAAACTTCTTTTGCCGTCCTTCTCGGCCCACACATATAGGTCGGTTGACTTGTCAATAAGTATAGGTGCTCGGTAGAGCTTCCCTGTCTGATTTGGAGCATACGAAAAATACATATCAGCATCTACTGTGGGTGTAGACAATACCACCTCTGTCTGATCGATGAAAGCTTTGTCCCCTGACGCTAATGCAGGAATGGCAATGGCTTCTGTTTCAATTTTGGACTTTGGTCGATCTTGTTTATTCTTTCCAAATTCAGTTGGCTCTGCGGACATTTGAAAAGTAAGCTTCCCCCCTTTTATGATCTCCGGATGTTGAATAAATGACTTGCTGTAATCTGCATCATTCAACTTCAAAGACGAGACATATACGGTCGCATCTGTATTATTCTTTGCCTCCACCACAAAAGCCTTTCCATTCTCCAAATTCAAGGTGACTTTATCAAACCAAGGACTGCCAATAATATAATCTACACTGCCAGGCGTGACAGAATAAAAACCCATTGCACTCATCACCAACCATGCAGACATTTGTCCACAGTCTTCATTGCCCGACAAGCCATCTGGCTGATCATCATACAATGTATTCATGATCTGACGAACGAGCTTTTGTGTTTTGTGCGGAGCTCCTACAAAATTGTAGAGGTAGGGAATGTGATGACTTGGCTCATTGCCATGTGCATACTGCCCGATCAGTCCTGTGATGTCTGCTTGATCTCGACCTTTAGTCTCCGAACTAGCCGCAAATAAATCATCTAGCT
Source organism: uncultured Roseivirgaceae bacterium (assembly GCA_964352725.1). Classification (GTDB taxonomy): domain Bacteria; phylum Bacteroidota; class Bacteroidia; order Cytophagales; family Cyclobacteriaceae; genus Ekhidna. The sequence continues at coordinate 2,149 of CAYGTD010000113.1, read as the reverse complement.
TCTGTTCCGCTGATTCATCTCCACCTAGCATTTCTATCCAAGTCTCCACATCCTGTGGTACATAATAGCTGTATTGCCATGAGTTGGCTTCTGTATAATGAAAGTTTACTTCTGCAGCTTCGAAAGGATAAAACCATCGATTATTGTTTCGTGCTCGCATAAAACCCGTGGAAGGGTCAAAAACATTTTTGTAGTTCTGGGCTCGTTCATAATAGATTTGTGCGATTTCTGTCTCTCCCATTTTATTCGCCATCTCTGCAATGGTCCAATCATCGTAGGCGTATTCCAATGTTTTAGAAACACTTTCAGCCTCTGCATCGGAAGGGATGTAGCCACTATTTCGATAATCATCAATTCCTAACCGATCCTGCAACGAACTGTGAATCATAGATTCCAGTGCCAAATCAGTATCAAATCCATTGATTCCTTTAGCAAATGCATCTGAAATAACAGGCACGGCATGATAGCCAATCATACATCCAGTGTAATTTCCAGCCAGCTCCCACATCGGTAGTCTCCCCCCTTCTTGATATTGGTGAAGAAACGTATTGATGAAATCCCCGGTACGGTCTTGCTCAAGAATCGTGTATAAAGGGTGTGCACTTCTATAGGTATCCCAAAGAGAAAATACTGTGTAGTTGGTGAAGCTTTCATCTTCATGTACTTTCAAATCAGTGCCTCGATAGCGTCCATCTACATCATGGTAGAGATTAGGAGCAATCATCGTATGATACAAGGCAGTGTAGAAGACACGTTTTTGTTTTTTTGAACCACCCTCCACTTCAATCTTGGAGAGTTGATCGATCCAAACCTGTTTGCTCTTTTCCTGTACAAATCCAAAATTCCAATGATCGATTTCTTCATGATTTGCTTTGGCTCCTTCTTCGTCAACTGCAGATAGAGCTACTTTTGCTTTCAATGTTTTTCCCTTTCCAAAGAATAATGCTGCTTTTTGACCTTTATGATCTTCATTCACTTCCATACTCACAATGGGCTGATCAAACACAATAGAGAAAAAGACATATTGTTGCTCTGCCCAAGCCTTACTGTGACGATGACCTTGAATCTCGTATTCATTGACTTGCACCAAATCGGAAGCAAGCACTTCATCTCTATGATCCAAATCAATGATTAATCTTCTTTCCTGATCTTTTTTGAATGTATATCTATGAAAACCCACTCGATCAGAAGTGGTGAGTTCAACATCAATCTTATCGTCCTCCAGCGTAACAGCATAATAGCCAGGTTGTGCTTGCTCTGTTGATTTCTCAAAGTGAGAAGAATAGCCCTCTTTTCCATCGGCTCCATTATTAAAAACGGTCTCTCCCGTATAGGGCATTAGTAAAATATCCCCGTAATCCGATACGCCAGTTCCACTCAGATGAGTATGACTAAATCCATAAACGATCGAATCGCTGTAATGATAGCCAGAGCATCCATCCCATCCTTCCAAGCGGGTATCGGGGCTGAGTTGCACCATTCCGAACGGGCGAGTAGCGCCTGGATACGTATGTCCATGACCGCCAGTGCCAATGAATGGATCAACATAATCGAATGGCGATTGCTTAGAGCAGGAGAAAAGAACAGTTGTAATTAGTGAAAGAAATAGAAATCGCATGAGCTAGATTGAGGTTTAGTCAACAATTTAATGCTTTTCCTATTTTCTACGAGAACTGTTTACACATTCAGTAGGAATGGACTGTGAGTGGATAAAATGATTGAAAACGGTATATTTGAACAAATAATGCAAGTGCTATTTACCATCTATTGATAGAGGAAATGAATACAAGAAAACAACATATTCCAGATATTGACTTTGACCGATTCGCTTTTGGAAGTATTAAGAACTTATTTGACCAAAAGGAAATTTTCATTAATTACAACTATCAAAGAGGTGATGTCTGGACAAACAGTCAGCAAGTTGAATTAATAACGTCGATATTTAATTCATACTCTATAGGTGTACTCGTATTATTCATTAATGATAATGATCAATTTGAAATTCTAGATGGACAGCAGAGATTGTTAACCATCCGTAAGTATTTAAATGATAAATTAAATTTAACTCGCGCAGATATTAAGCCATATTCTGAATTAGAAGAACAGGACAAAATGTTTTTGAATGCGTACAGTCTAGGCTATCTCAAAT